>CAKZPJ010000422.1 GCA_937138955.1 uncultured Flammeovirgaceae bacterium
GGGTTAGCCTTAGCCAAAGGCAAGTACATCGTTGATTTTGCTACCGATGATATTATGCTGCCACAGCGCATTGAGCAGCAGGTAGCTTATTTCGAGAGTTTATCAAATGACTACGGAGTTATATTTACTGAAGCCGAATACATAGACGAAAAAGGAAAACATCTCTGGTACCACTATCGGGATCGCTTGAAGCATATTCGTCCCATTCCGGTAGGTGACGTATACGCCGATGTGCTGGCTCGCTACTTTATTTCGCCACCAACCATGATGGTTAGAAAACGGGTACTGGATGAGTTGGGTGGCTACGATGAACAACTTGCTTACGAAGATTTTGACTTCTGGGTACGCTCCGCTCGAAACTGGAAATACGCTTATCTAAATGAGTGTACTACTCAAGTACGTAAGCATAAAGACTCTATGTCGGCTCAACAGTACCAACCCAAAGATCCGCAGTTGCACTCTACCTATTTAGTTTGTCAGAAGGCCTTCGAGCTGAACCGAAATGACAAAGAGGAAAAAGCATTAGCTACCCGACTTAAATATGAATTGCGGAGAGCTTTTCGGTCAGGAAACTTTCGGGAAGTACGTTCATTTTACAAATTACTCCGAAAAACAAAGGCAAAGACTCTACCATATAGTATTCTCTACTGGCTTGCAATATTAGGACAACTTACGGTCACTATCTTCCGAAAAGCTTCCGTTTAGAGTAAATTTTTCGTAGTAATTGCCAATGGATTTAAATTTTGACTCTATGAATTTGTTTAAAATACTTAGGTAGAACATTGTAGTATATGTGCAAAAAGAAGGTGAAATTATAGCCAATATTCTTCTCTTTATGCAAAGAATAAGATACAATTTTGTCATCATTACTCCTGGCAGGTGTGGTTCAGAGCATCTTTCCGAAACACTAAATTATTTTGGAGATATTACGATGGACGGCGAAATTTTCAATAGAAATAACTATAGTTCTGATAGCTTTAACCACCATCTACGAAAGGATACGATTCGCTCGCTAATCGGATTTTTCTTTAACCGAGAAAAATTATCGCGCTACTGGATGAACATACCATTACATTTTGCTATTCAAAGATTTTTGAGTAATGATTCTTTTAGCAAGTCTTCAATAGTAGGTTTCAAGTTATCGCTGGATCAGCTTCATGCGTATCCGTATATTTTATATATTCTTTCGAAGAAAAAATGTAGGATCATCTACTTGTATCGCGAAGACAAACTCTCACAAGTTCTATCTCTTATTAAAGCAAGAAATACAGGAGAGTACCATTACAGGGAAGAACGCAATGCGCGTAAAACATATAACTTTAATGTTAAGCAAGTAGGTAAGCAGTATCAGCAACTTATCCAATGGGAAAGTAGCCTGATGCATCAGCTAGCTAATGAAGATTCATATACGTTGAGTTATGAGTCCTTATTTAGTGCGTACCCAACTCACATTAATGCCATTCGTAGTTTTCTAAACCTCTCTGAATCAGAGTCTTTTCAGTATTCTAGTTTAATAAAAGGTAATTCGGCCAGATTGGAAGAATGGGTTTCAAATATTGAGGAGATCAAGAAAGAATTAGCTTCTACCTATGGTATACAAAATTAAATGTATGCTTTCTCTTTTTGCTTTAAGAACCTGCTGATAAAATATTTTTACACCGATCATCTCCCCTCCTCTTCCACTTTGTTTGCCGAGGCTATGTTATCCTCCCCATAATCTTGACCTCCAACTAGTTTCTCCTCTTCCGCTTTAGTAAATTTCAAATCACGAATAATTCGGCGAGGGGTAGGACGAAATAGCGAAAACACCACTAGTACAATGGCGTAAACTCCAGCAAATAGCTGTTCTCCGGTTAGGTACATTCCTAGTGCTGCGAAGGCATTGCTTACCATGTAGTATCCGTATAATTCGCGGCTTTTGTGGTAAAAAAATGCTAGCTTTTGCTGAAACGGCCAATCTAAATCTACTGTTTGTAGTGCCTGCTGATAATTGCGGTAGCCCAGAAATATAACTAACGCTGCACCAACTATTAAGACAATATGTAGCCAAGAGAGATAGACCGTGGATTGCAATCCACCGGCACCCTCGTGTTGCAAGTAAGCGTAGCAAAAGCCTACTAGCGGGCCAGCAATTAGTAGATAGTACGTGATATTCAGCCTATGGAAATATTCGTAAGCACTTTGTAAATACTTTTTACTAAGATCTAACATACCGATTGGCAACAATTTGTGACCAAAGTACAAATTCATTTCGCAAATGGCTTATATTCGTAGCTATCATTGCATTTATTCATAAAATTGTTATCATAAAAAATTAAACTAGTATTTTCTTATGCGCTATCGGCATGGGTTGTTCGGATTAGGATGTATTATAATAAGTTGGTTAGTCGGATGTAGCACAACTATTACCGGGCGAGGCGAGCAGGTATCAGTTGAGCAATTCGATTCGCTCCGGACTACGTATTATCATTTGAATGATAGTTTGAATGATGTCTGGATCGCCGTAAAAGAAAGCGACGAGCAAAAACTGTTGTACTTAGATCAGCTTTTGGCTGAATTAAGCAAAGAAAAATTAATTGGGTCAGATACTCTAGCCCTGATGGAACAATTGGTAAGCGAACTTCGCGCCATCCGGTTTGATTCAGTCACCATCGCAAATACGCAGCGTATTCATCAGTACGATAGCCTCACCGGATTGGTAAGCGACTCACTTCTGTCACTCACCGACCAGGTGGTTGAAGAAAGCGATAATTCCCGCTTACTATATCTCACCGATAAAATCGTTAGTGAGAACAGCGGAGTGATACTTTATAGATTACGCTACGATAACATAAGCCGGAGCTTCAATCGGTTTATTGAGGAACATAAAGGAATGATGTCTTCCCTGGACAGTACGGGTCGTCCAGTATTTAAACGGCCTATGTTTAAGTTAGTGAGTGACCCACCCGCTAATCAGGAGCCTAAAAAGTAATGAAGATAAAACAATCAGAGTTTGTAAAGAGCAGTGTTGAACTTGAGCAGTGCCCTACTGGAACACTACCGGAGTTTGCCTTTATTGGTCGCTCTAACGTAGGAAAGTCCTCTCTAATTAATATGCTCACCGAGCGAAAGAAACTGGCTAAGACTTCCAACACTCCCGGAAAAACTCAAACTATTAACCATTTTTTGATTAACCAGCAGTGGTATTTAGTCGATTTACCTGGTTATGGCTACGCCAAAGTGAGTAAAACCCTACGCAACAATTGGGGGGAAATGATTGAATCTTACCTGCTCAATCGCCAACAGTTAGTCAATCTGTTCGTATTGATCGATTCTCGCATTCCTCCCCAAAATATTGATCTAGCCTTTATTGACTGGCTCGGGCAGAATGCGATTCCTTTCGCCATTATTTTTACCAAAGCCGACAAGCAACACGAAAAGAAAACTAAAAAATCTATCCGAGCCTTTCGGGAAGCAATGCAGGCAACCTGGGAGGAACTTCCGCCCATACTGATCAGTTCATCTGTAACCAAAGCCGGAAGAGAAGAGATTTTGCAGTATTTGGATGAGTTGTTGGTGTTATAGTATCTTAGTATTGTAGTGCTAGGTTCAAGTGTTCAAAATTACTCGAGGCTCTAAACCCTGAATACGTTAATATCCCAACACTTCGCACCGGGCGACAGTCGCTATTATTCATTACTCTTATATTTGTCCTGAACTTTATAACAGAGATGCGGTGTATCCGTTAACTAAACATTACTTACAGAATACTTTATTATGGATTTAAGCGAAGTTGCCGCAATTGCGGGAAAGGGTGGATTATTTCACGTACTCAAGCCCTCTCGGTCAGGAATGATTGTGGAAACCCTGGACGAGCAGAAGAAGAAAATGATGGTTAATATGAACCAACGGGTATCAGTACTGAAGGAAGTATCTATTTATACTACTGATGCCGAAGGTGCGGTTCCGCTAGAAGATGTATTTCAAAAGATCCACGAAGAATTTGGGGACGACCCCGATGTAGATACCTCGGATGATGAAGAGTTGAAAGCCTTTCTAAAACACATTGTTCCCGAATACGATGAAAGCCGGGTGTACGTATCGGATATGAAAAAGCTCGTCAACTGGTACAGCATATTGTTGAAATACGCTCCCGATGCACTAAAGAATATTGATTCTGAGAAGGAAAAAGAAGAAGTATCAGAAGAGCCAGCTTCTGCCGAAGCTACTTCAGAGAACTCCGAAACAACTACTGAAGATAATGAATGATGACGGATGAATAATGATTAATCCAATACTCATAACTCGCTAATCATCATTCATTATTCAACTACTGTCCTTGCGCTAGCGAGTAGGCGCGCTGGCCATCAATGTTATACAACTGCTCAGTCTTGATAAAGTCGAAGTTGTTCTCGTCTAGGCGATTGAGTAAGCCGATAATCTGCTGGTGAGAAACGGTTTTGCCTTCTTCCGCCACAAAGCGGCAACGCCAGTGGTCGGTGCAGAACGTTTCGGGTAGCCCATCAGGATACACTTTTACTCCCCGGTTGGTAATTACGCGTAGCGTGAAATCATCACCACTAATCGCCGCTAGCCCATCGCCAATTACCTTCGGATCACGATTGCTTTCGTTCCAGTCAATAAACACATCTACCCCTACCAAATCTTTTTGCCGGTTTGGGTTCGGGGGAGTACTGTAGTGCAGCTTCTTTCCTTGCACCGCGTGGTATTCAGCCGGCTGAAGGCGTTTCGGATTTTTGCCTAAGTTCTTAATTATTTCTTCCGCAAAAGCTTGGGTACCTACCAGCGATTTGCTCAAGCCAATACGGTAAATATCGGCCGTATGCACTCCCGATTCCAAGGTGTAAAGCCAAGCATTATTGATGCGGGTTGCCACCTCCGGCTGCCCAATATGTACCAGCATCATAATAGCGGCATTAATCAGCCCCGATGGATTAGCCACATCTTTTCCAGCAATAGTCGGGGCTGATCCGTGGATAGCTTCAAACATCGCGCAGCTTTCCCCAATATTGGCCGAACCACCCAGACCTACTGAGCCAGCAATCTGAGCAGCAATGTCCGAGATAATATCTCCGTATAAATTCAAGGTAACTACCACATCCAGGGTTTCGGGCTTATCGGCCAGAATAGCCGAACCGATGTCAATAATCATGTGCTCCTTCTCAATATCCGGGTACTCCTCACCGATCTCATCAAATATTCGATGGAACAGGCCATCGGTCAGTTTCATGATATTATCTTTGGTAAAGCAGGTTACCTTTTCCCGATTGTAGGCTTTGGCGTACTCAAAGGCGTAACGAATGATCTTTTCGCATCCCGGGCGGCTTACTAGTTTCAAGCACTGCACTACTTCTTCGGTCTGCTGGTGCTCAATACCCGCGTATAAATCCTCCTCATTTTCCCGAACAATCACCATATCAATCGTATCGTGACGAGTGGCTACAAACGGACTGTACGATCGGCAGGGTCGCACATTAGCGTATAATCCTAGTGTTTTGCGCGTTGTTACATTTAGCGACTTAAACCCTCCCCCCTGCGGAGTAGTGATAGGCGCTTTCAGAAAAACCTGGGTGCTCCGCAATGAGTCCCAAGAAGAAGATTCTATTCCCGAGCTTACTCCCCGATGGTAGACTTTCTCCCCAATTTCAATCACCTCTGGTTCTATAGCGGCTCCCGCAGCTTCTAAAATAGCTAAAGTAGCTTTCATGATCTCTGGGCCAATACCGTCGCCGTGAGCAACCGTAATCTTTCGTTTTTCTGACATAATATGTGCTTTATGGATAAGGAATGTAAATATTTATATCTAAGTAGTCTTCACCGGACTAGACGTAATTAAAAAAGATTAACGCCGTTACAATCAAGATGTTTGTTCCGAACTATTAGTCTGGTGTAGCTGTGTTTTAGCCCAAAAAAATTGAACATATTCCATGTTTTTGAGAATACTACCCCACCTGTTATATTTGCACCTCAAAAGTCCGTTAGCTTAAATGGGACTTATTATAAACGTCCCAGTCTAGTTTTAGGGTTGAGGACGTACAGTTTACGTTTTAATAAGGTAGTATGGCAGATTACAAATATATCAGCACTGTAGTGAAGGATGGTATCTTGACCCTCACTATCGACCGGGAAGACAAGCTGAATGCATTGAACCAGGCAACATTAGAGGAAATAGGCGAGGCTTTTCAGGAGATCTATGATGATAGTGATGTGAAGGCAGTCCTTATTATCGGAGCTGGCGAACGAGCTTTTGTAGCGGGAGCCGACATCAGCGAAGTGTCTGAGCTCAACGAGGTAAACGGTCGTAAATTTGCCGAGGTAGGGCAAGAAGTATTTGCCTCCATTGAAAAATGTGATAAACCGGTGGTAGCAGCGGTGCATGGCTTCGCCTTAGGCGGTGGCTGTGAACTAGCGATGGCTTGCCACATTCGCATTGCTTCTAAGAGTGCGGTATTTGGCCAGCCCGAAGTCAACTTAGGATTGATTCCGGGATTCGGCGGAACCCAGCGACTGCCGAACTTGGTAGGGCGAGGGCGTGCCTTAGAGATAATGATGACTGGCGATACAATCTCGGCGGAGCGCGCTCACGAAATTGGATTAGTTAACCAACTGGTAGAAGATAAAGGGACCTTGGTAGAATACTGCGAACGTCTTCTGAGAAAAATTACGGCTAAGGCTCCGTTAGCAATCGGTATGGTGGTAGAATGTGTAAATGCGGCCTACGATGCCGAAGAGAACGGTTACCAAACCGAGGCCAACAGTTTTGCGGCTTGCTGTAAATCGCGCGATTTTGTAGAAGGAACGCAAGCATTCCTGGAAAAACGTGCCCCCCAATTTACCGGCGAATAGTAAATTGCTGCTTTCCCTTACGTCCTACTCAAAGGGGAATGATCATTGCGACTGGTTGGCTGAGAACAATACCGTATGAACCCACTCAAAAAATTAGCCGGACAAACGGCCCTTTACGGGGTTAGCACAATTCTGGGGCGGGTTCTTAATTATGCGCTCGTTCCTATTCATACCAGTATATTTCTTGAGTCGCAATACGGAAAGATAAGCGATCTGTACGCCTACGTAGCTTTCTTCAACATACTGTATACCTTCGGTATGGAGACTGCCTACTTTCGCTTCGCCTCTCAAAAGAAATATCAGTCTGATCAAACCGCCATCTACCGATCGGCACTCACCTGGGTTCTATTAATTAGCTTCGTAGTATCTGCTTTCTTATTTTGGCAAGCTCCCACTATTGCCCAGTGGTTGGGTTACGCGGAAGATGCCCATATTATTCGCTGGCTAGCCGTCATTATGCTGATAGATGCATTTGTGGCTATTCCGTTTGCTCAACTACGGTTAGAGAACAAAGCTCGCTGGTTTGTCATTACTAAACTTTCTAACCTTGGTTTGCAGGTAGGTCTTCAACTATTTTTCTTGTTGTTGCTTCCTCAACTTATGAACCCTTCGGCCTGGTTTGCTAGTGAAGAAGGGGCGATTAGCGTAAGTTTTGTATTTCTGGCGAACTTGATCGCTAGTCTAGCTACCCCATTTTTACTTTGGCCTTGGTTAGCTAAATTTCGGCCGATCTGGGATCGCAGATTTATCAAACCTATGCTTACCTACGCTATCCCAATTCTGCTGATGGGTTTGGCAGGTATGATTAACGAGCGAATTGATATTATTTTGTTTGCTGACTTGCTCCCAGAAAATTTCTACCCAGACAAAACTCCCCAGCAGGCTTTAGGTACGTACGGGGCTAGTGTGAAGTTAAGCATCTTTATGCTACTGGCGGTGCAGGCGTTTCGCTACGCGGGTGAACCTTTCTTTTTTTCAGGAGCTGAAGATAAAAATGCCCCTTCGCTCTTTGCTCAGGTAATGCACTATTTTACTGTCTTTAGCATCCTTATCCTGGTGGCGGTGAGTATCAATGTAGAGCTTATCGGATTTATTTTTCTGCGTAGTGAAGGCTTTCGGGATGCGCTCTACGTGGTTCCGTTTCTGCTATTTGGGAAATTACTGTACGGTATTTATATCAACCTTTCGGTCTGGTTCAAAATCACCGACCGTACTATTTTCGGAACAATCATTGCCGGGGCGGGTGCTGTAGTTACTTTAGTGGTTAATATTTTGCTAATCCCAGTATTGGGCTACTTAGGTTGTGCCGTAGCCAGTATTTCGTGCTATTTCGTGATGTGCATAGTTTGCTACTATTACGGGCGTAAGCATTATCCCATCCCTTATTTCTTTGGCCCATCAATCGTTTACCTAATTGCTGGCATCGGCTTGATTTATCTGTCATTTGCCGTAGATTTACCGTCGGTTCTCTGGAAAAACGGTCTCAATATTGGGTTAACCCTATTATTTGCGCTAATCGTTTTTTTGCGGGAAAAGAAAAACTTACAGATCTACAGTAAAGCCTAACCATGATTCAAGTAAAAATTGTTAATAAATCCGAACACCCACTACCGGCTTACCAAACTGAGCACGCGGCGGGTATGGATGTACACGCCGCCATCGATACTCCCATCACACTACAGTCATTAGAAAGAGCCTTGATTAGCACCGGGTTTTTTATAGAGCTTCCAGAGGGTTACGAAGCTCAGGTTCGCCCCCGTAGCGGGTTAGCCTATAAACACGGACTCACCGTACTGAACAGTCCGGGTACTATTGATGCTGACTATCGGGGTGAAGTAAAAGTATTATTGGTGAATTTATCCAATGAGGAGTACACTGTACAGCCTGGCGAACGAATTGCTCAGATAGTAGTAGCTAAACACGAACAAATTGATTGGCAGACAGTAGAGTCACTCAGCGAAACTACTCGCGGAGCCGGCGGCTACGGAAGCACTGGAAAGCAATCGGGAGTGATTGATGATATTTGATTAGTCATTGCTCATTAATCATCATTGTAAAGTGTACTAAATCGCCTTTTTTCAGTTTTTTTAGATGGATGCGGGGTAGTACCTTCCAGTTAAGTAGTTTGTTCAACCTCCGTAGCTACTACTTTTTACCGCAAACGAGTAATTTCGTTTCGCTGAAATTGCGTTCTTCCTAGTTAAGCACCGGAGGTTATAACTCAGTAGTGGAAAATATGCACTAATTTTGTTTATACTACTGTTGGGAGCATAATCGTTGCTAGTACGTGGAAAAGTTTTTAATTTAATGAGCCTGCGCTAACCAATTGGTTAGAGAATTTTGTAGCATGAAGATATCTAATTTTGTAAAGCAAAGTATTGGAGTAAGCTTGGTATTGATCTTGCTGGTGACAGCCAACAGTTTTGGGCAAAAAAATAAGAAAGAAGATAAAGCAGAGCGAAAAATTCGCGAAGCAACTTACTACTTCACCGAGGGTGCTAAATACTATATTCTTGAAGATTTTGAAAAATCACTAGCCTTATTCGAGAAATCGCTAGAAAGTGATCCAAATAATGCTGCAGCTCACTTTAAAATTGCCTCTATTCTATCGCGACAAGGAGTACTGGATGATGCCTTGGTTCACGCTAATCAAGCTCTTGAAATAGATCCCGACAACAAGTACTATTATCTTACCAAAGCCGAAGTCTTAACCCAACAGTCAGATTTTGCGGGCGCCGCGCTGGTTTATGAAACCATGATTGACCGCCTGGATAAAACGGACGATTATTTGTTTGACCTAGCGGCACTCTACTTATACCAGCAGGAGTTTGACCAATCCATCGAAACCTACAACCGGATTGAACAGAAATACGGAATTTTACCGGAAGTAACCACCGCCAAGCAGCGCATATACTTACAACAAAATAATCTGGAAAAAGCAATAGCCGAGGGCGAACAGCTTATTGAAACCTTCCCGGGCGAGGGTGACTACGTGATTGGGCTTGCCGAGATGTTTATTTCCAATGGGAAAGACCAGGATGCCATTCCTTATCTAAAAGAGTTGCTTGAAGTATCGCCTGATAATCCGGAAGCCGAGCTACTATTGGCTAAAATTTATCAGAACCAAGGTGATGATACCGAAGCTGAGAAGCATATGAGTTCGGCATTTACCAACCCCAAACTGAACCTGAAGCTGAAGCTGGAATTGGTGGCTAAGTATATCCGAGAATTACCCGATAATCAGCAGCTTGTGGGTACGTTGACTGATAAAATTCTTGAGTCGCACCCCGATGAGGCCGAAGCCTACATTATCAAAGGCGATTTTTTGAATGCTATCGACAGTGCCCGTCAGGCGCGTGATTACTACTTACGGTCTATTCAGTACGATGATACTAATTTTGATGTTTGGCAAAACCTGCTGACTATTGAATTTCAGACGCTGCAAGAAACCGATAGTGTAGTAAAGCACTCGGAACATGCACTAGAGCTATTTCCTAATCAAGCTATTGTCTACTTTTACAACGGGGCGGCCCATGCGGCTCTGCAAAATTACGATGAAGCGGCTTACTCGCTAGATCAAGCCCGACGATTATCCAATAACACTGAGCTTACTGTTTATTGTAATATCTACCTAGGCGATGTTTACAATGGTTTGGAACAGTACGAAAAATCGAGCGAAGCTTATGAAGCAGTACTAAAAGCTGACCCTAGCAACGATTACGTATTAAATAATTACAGTTACTTTCTGGCTTTGCGTCAGGAAAAATTGCCCTATGCTAAACAACTTTCTGCCCGTCTGCTTGAACTAAATCCGAATAATGCTAATTATTTGGATACCCACGGTTGGGTTTTATACATGCTAGGCGAGTATGAGCAAGCTAAAAAGTATATTGAACAAGCAATAGCGCAAGGGGCTAGCAGTGGCGAAGTGGTAGAGCACTATGGAGATATACTTTTTAAATTGGGTGAAGTAGACCAAGCTGTGCAGCAGTGGATGAAAGCCAAAGGAATGGATGATACTTCCGAACTTATCGATAAAAAAATTGCTGACCGAAAACTATACGAATAACCTCACCCAAGTACTCCCGATTGATTCGGTGAAGAATTACTTAACCTATCTGCTTACCGGACTTCTTCTTTCGATATTGGCTTCGGGCTGTAGCAAAAAAGTTGCGGGCGTTGATCGTAGCGGAGTGAAAGCTACTGAACTTAACATTGCTAATGTAGACTTCGAATACCTGACTGCTAGCAGTAAGATAAGATTTCAGGGTGAAGGGCAGAACGTGAGTGCCACGGCTAACATTCGGATAAAAAAAGATAGTGTCATCTGGATTTCGGTTACTCCTGGCTTCGGTATTGAAGCGGCTCGCGCCATTATCAATCGCGACTCCTTATCACTTGTCAATAGGCTAGAAAAGGAGTACCGTAGCTACAATTTTCAGGAACTAAGTAAAAAGTATAATTTTACTATTAGTTACGATCTGCTGCAAGCCATGTTGTTAGGTGATATGCCCCGTTCTATTGTTAATGATGACCAAGTAAAGCAAGAAACAAACTACTTTATGGTGCGGCAGATGGAAGGCCCGGTAGTCATCGATAACTTCATCGATCGACAACTGCTAAAAGTAGAGCGAGTGACGATGGTAGAGAGAGAGGAAAATGGCGCAGGAAGAAGCCGAAAAAACACGCTTAATTTAAAGTATAGTGATTTTAAGCAGTTAGATGAAGAGATATTACCATTTAGTAATTTGGTTTCTTTGGACTATCGGCAGCGGGGTCAGAAACGCCGTACTCAGATTGATATTAAGCATAAAAAAGTGTCCATTGTTAATGAAGCACTACGCTTTCCATTTTCAGTTCCCGACAAATACGCTCGTCGCTAATCTTTTAGGTTCTCGAGGCTTATTATTAGGAATCTGCTTAATTTTCTCAGTGACGGTCGGTTGGGGACAGCAGTCGCCTGTTTCTCGAACAGAACTAGAGAAAGAAAAAAAGGAAAACCTTCAGCGAATTAAAGAGGCGCAACGTATCCTCTCTGAAACTTCATCGCGTCGGGAAAGTAGTATTGGGCAACTTAACGCAATTAATGAGCAAATCCAGGCTCGAGAATCGCTCATTCAGTCTATCAGTCAGGAGTTGGAACTGTTAGCTACGCAGATTAGCGAGCTAGGAGGAGTTATTACCGCCTTAGAAGAAGATTTGGTTAATCTGAAGGATGAATACGCCCATATGGTCTATGCTACTAGCAAAACCAGTAATAGCTATAACCGGCTCACCTTTTTATTCTCCGCCAAAACTTTCAACCAACTCTTCCGGCGAATTAAATATATGCAGCAGTATTCTCAGGCTCGAAAGAACCAGGTAAACCAAATTCAAAAGGTTCGAGAAACTCTAATTAATCAGCGAAAAACTGTTGAAAGCAAGCAGTTAGAGCAACAAGTTCTACTGGATCAACAGGTGATTGCCAATCAAGATTTGATTGCTCTTAAAACCAAACAGCGCGCCCTGATCCGTGATCTAAGCCAAAAGGAAAAGCAACTACGAAAGGAAGTAGCAATGCGCCGCAATGATGTACAACGCCTAGAACGCTTAATTGCTAAGCTTATTAAAGAAGAAATAGAGGAAAGTGCCAAAAATAATACTGAGAACGCAATAGCACTCAATACATCGAAAGAAGAATTATCTACTTCGTTTGCTAGTAATAAATCTAAATTACTGTGGCCCGTTAACAGCGGATTTATCTCGCAACGTTTTGGTAACAATCCGCATCCGGTTATGAAGAATATCTTAGTACCTAACGATGGCGTAGATATTCAAACTAATCAAAATGCAAGAGTAAAAGCAGTATTTGATGGAGTGGTAATTGCCATTACCCCTATTCCTGGCCCCGGAAATAGCAAGGCCATTATTATGCAGCACGGGGAATATTTTACCGTTTATTCTCGCCTGAAAGACGTAAACGTTCGTAAAGGTCAGGCAGTACGAGCTGAAGAACCCGTCGGTATGGTCTATACTGATTCCGACGGTATTTCTGCTCTACAATTTCAAATCTGGCATAATCAACAAAAACTAAACCCCGAACCCTGGTTACAACGGAAGTAGTAGTTTAGTGTTCAAGTGTTCAAGTGTTCAAGTGTTCAAGTGTTCAAGTGT
>CAKZPJ010000423.1 GCA_937138955.1 uncultured Flammeovirgaceae bacterium
TACGTGTAGTACGTGGTTCCAGGTAGTTCCACCGTCAGTACTTTTGAAAATACCTCGATCTTGTTGAGGGGTATAAGAGTGCCCTAGGGCTGCTGCATAGACAATATCCGGATTAGTTGGGTGTACTATTACTCGGCTGATTCGCCCGGTTTCTTCCAGGCCGATATGCTCCCAGTGGTCTCCACCGTCGGTGGTTTTCCACATACCATTTCCAATAGACACATTGGAACGAATGAAGGATTCGCCCGTACCCGCGTAGACCACTTCGGGGTCAGAATCTGCCAGAGCCAACGCTCCGATAGAGTGCACCGGTTGGTCGTCAAAGATTGGGTTCCAGTGTAACCCTCCGTCGGTGGTTTTCCATATACCACCGGAAGCAGCCCCCACATAATAGATCATTGGATTGTCAGGTATACCCGCTACGGATATAACTCGGTTGCCTATTGGCCCAATATGACGAAACTCGAGCGGTTCCATATGCTCAGAATTCAGCTCCTGGGCAGCGAGGCTCAGGGGAAATACGATACCAACGAGTGCAGTCAGTATAGAAAGTAGAAGTAGGTTTCTCATGTCGGTTGGTAGTTTAATGAAGGTCAGAAAAGCAATTTTTCTTAAGGTATAAGAAATTAGGCTCAGGATTTTTATGTTAAAATTTAATTTGGTTAAATTAATATATTAAACAATAAAATTTTAATCTCATAGAGAAAATATCTGCTTTTCCTGAAAGAAAGACTCATCTGCGGTTGTAAAGAATGGTTTTGTTAAAAGACATTACCGATTGACATGTTAAGCAAGCTCTTTTTTGAGGATATTGCTACCTTGTTGGCTGATTTTTATTATTTCTGCTCTTATCTTAGTGGTATAAAATATATGATTATACTAATAATATTTAATATTTATTTTTTATCAGATTCGCTTTTGCTTTATTTGAGATATAAAATAGCTAAATCAATACCATGAAATACACCGCATTACTTTTGTTTTCACTGTTAGCCCAACTGAACGTTCTTGCTCAAACTGATGATAAGAATACGCTTGTTAAGCGAGAGCTGACTACAAGTGAAGCAGAATTCTTTCGGAACGTTGCTTTTCAAACGACTATGCGCGCTGGCCGTGTTATTAACTATGCTCCTGAGTTGAGCACGATTTATATCATACTTGAATCTATTGAAAAGACTTTTTATTCAGAAGTATCCATTACGGTGCGTAATGGCATCGCTTACGCAAAAGGGGTGGCAACAAACCGGGGGCTGCTACAAAACAACTCCACGGCGACAAGCATCATTACATTAAGGGGTGGAAAATTGTCTTTTGCTAACCGCGCCCACTATGAACTGAGCCAATTCATGGATAACATTGTCCCAAAAAAAATGGCAGAAAAGCATCAGATTGAAACGCTTTACATTTTAGCAGAAAATACTGTCCTTACTAGTATCGAGCGAAGGCAAATACTACAACAGATAGAGGGTATTACCAGTGAAAAAGCTGACAAGCTTATCGTAAAAGTGTCTGAGATGGTTGAAGAGCGGGTTAATTAAGATTACTTTATATTTCGTCATGATCTGCGAATTCTAATATTCCCGGAACTGTCACAGGCTCATTTAGTAAATAAATATCTTTGTCATGATTGCTGTCTTGCAAGTTGAATAACTTTGAACGTTTCCACCCAAAATATTATCATGATTTCTAATTTAGAATTTCTCCAGCATCTCACGAACGTAATTAAAGACCGCCACGAGCAGGCAAACTCTTCTCAAGAAAAGCTTGATTCTTACGTTGCCCGTTTATTTCGGAAAGGAATCAATAAAGTAGCCCAAAAAGTGGGCGAAGAAGCCGTAGAAGTAATCATTGAAGCCAAGGATCGTGATGATGAACTGTTCAAAAACGAAGCGGCTGATCTGCTTTTTCACCTTATGATTCTGCTGGAGGCGAAGGGTATGAGTTTGGAAGAGATTATTGAAGTACTAGAGCAGCGACATCGCTAATCAACCCTCACCAAGTTCACAATATGCTACATACTCCCGAGGTTGAACAAGAAGCTGTTGAGCGAGTAAAAGGACGGGTTATTTACGTGCTGTTGGCAATGCTATTGCTCCAGCTAACCTATCCTATTTCACTGTATAGTACTACCCACAACGTCATCTACTTTTCACTGTACTGTGGACTACTCGCTAGCGGAGTGTATCTAGCTAGCGTAAGCCGGAAGCGTAGAATTGCGGCTATCACCTTGGCGGTGTTGGCCTTAGTAGCGGGGATTCCCTGGCAGCTTACCGGTGGGCAAGTAATGTGGCTTACACTGTTTTCTTACGCTGCGCTATTTCTCTTTCAGGCGATGATTATTCTGATACTGATTGATTTTATATTCGCTACTGATACAATGAATCGCGATGTGCTCTACGCCGCTTGTACCATCTATATCATCCTAGGTAACGCATTCACTGCTTTGTATATGATTATTTATACGCTAGATACCGAAGCATTTTTTGTGTCGGGGTCGCTAGAAGATCCTTTGCCCTGGCAGCGTATTGTGTACTTCAGCTACTCAACCCTTACTACGCTGGGTTACGGGGACATCGCCCCAGTTTCGGCCTGGGCTCAATCGGTAAGTTCTGTAGAAGCGATGATCGGATTACTTTACATCGCTATTATCCTCGGGCGACTGGTAAGTGTTTATAAATCCTCATCAGCAAAGTAGCAATTATCTAAAAGCGGGCGTAGCGTTTTCGGCGCAGGTAGAATTTCACTAATCCGAATATACCGATGAGTACGAGTGGTAGCACCAGATTAATAATTTGCCAGCGAACCGCTTCGTCTTTGACTTTCACCGAATCTAGCGGACGGAGCCTCACTTCATTAGCGCGGGATTGGATCAACCCATTGTCATCAATCATATACGCCAAAGCGTTTAGCACAAAATCTTGATTTGCAAACGTGCGCTCGGTAAATGGATCAAAGCCCAACGGCAGTGGCCGATTATTCTGCGGATCAAGTTCATTGCGAACTACATCGCCATCAGAAACAACCAAAATTTTAGTGGGAACACTTTCGTCCCGAAAATCTTGGGTGTTAAGTTCAGTTGGGAGAATACGATTGCGGAATACTGAAGTAAATTTACCTTCCAGCAAATAGGCAGTCGCTTGAGGTCCGGCTTGATAGCGTTCCGGTTCAGGGGCTTGTCGCAACTCATTCAAATCTACCACAATGGGCGTGCTGAGTACTCGCGAATATTGGGAAGTGTACACTAACGGTGTTTTTGTTACACCTGCTGCCGCAACAGTATCTATAGAGTTTGCGAAACGAAAGTGAACCGCGTCTAAGTTACGAACGATTGGGTGCGATGCGTAGTCGTTAGCTACTGGAAAAAATGGCCAGGGTAACAACCGAACCTGAGGCTGATTACCTAAGTTACCCACCACAATGGGGTACTGCCCTGATTCAACACTTTGAATTAACGTAGGATTCACCCGTAGACCGTAGCGAAATAGTAAATCATCCAGCCCAGTATCTGTCGGAAAGGCAAAGGCTCCGTTAGAACCAAGGCTATCCATATCAATCTGAAGCGCATCCAAGAAGAACAAAACATTGCCTCCGCGCATAACATACTGATCCAGCTTATACTGATCGGCCCGACTAAATTCTTGCTGGGGTTTGGCGACAATCACCGCATCCACCGGGGCAATCTCTTCTGACTGGGGTAAAAAAAGTTCGTACACATCGTAGGTTTGCGACAGCGCATCAATCAAACTTCCCATTTCTACCGAAGGTAATTCCTCGTGCCCTCGCATAATAGCTACTTGTTTTCGTCGGGCAGCGGTCACCCGCTGAATAGCCGAAGTTAGCTCGTACTCTACTCCCTCAATAGATTGATTAAGTTGTTGTTGAGCTGAAGCCCCTTTATCACCTTTCAGCAGCATTGCTGCTGTCTCCCGCCCACCCGAGCGAATAATCGCACCGGGCACCATTAACCGCTGAATACGATTCCCATCCTCTTCATCAAACACTCGTGTAATCTCGATTCCCATACTATCCAACCTAAAGAAAAAATCATTCCGCTGTTCGGCACTCACTGCGGTAAGCGGATCAACGAAGCGATAGCGCAACTTACTTCCAGCGTAGGATTGAAAATTGTCCAGCGTTTCTTCAATACTGCGTTGTAGTCGCTGAAAATCGGGGGGGAGCTTTCCTTCCAAATAAATAGTTACTTCTACACTTTGCTCTAAGTTGCCAAGCAGGTCTCTGGTAGCATCCGATAAGCTATAGCGTTTTTCTTCAGTCAAATCCAGCCGGAAAAAGTAGCTTTGAGCCAGCACGTTCAAGAAGAACAAAACCACCAACCCGATACCCAGTCGGGAAATATCGCGCCAAAAAACTTTCTGCTCACGTTGAATTACTTGTTTACTCAATGGTTCAATTGTTAAATTGCTAGGAGCCTGGGGCAAGGGGCTTGGAGTATACTTCCCACACCAAACTTCCAGCTTCTCCTGTACATCCCTTCGGTCTCAAGTCTCCGTTCTTCGGTCTCTATTTTATTATTATCTACTGTCAACCTCGCGGAACCTGTCCGGGTTTCGTTACTCCTTGCTCCCCGCCCCAAACTCCTTGCCTTCTCACCATTTCCGACTATTCAGTACCAACTGCGTGAGTAGTAGCATAATCGTAGTCACAGTACCGAAGTACAGCAGATTACGAGAATCAATCAGTCCTCGACTCATCGCATCGTAGTGATGCAAGATTCCAAACTTTTCTACTACCAGGGCTGAATCGTTCCAAACCTCCAAGCCTGCTAATGAGGTAAATCCAGTATATAAAAAGAAGCAGAGAAACACCGCCAGAATAAAGGCAATCACCTGGTTTTCGGTCAGTGACGATGCCAACGTACCAATAGCTGTGAATACGCCACCCAGTAAAGTCAGGCCAATATAAGAACCAAAGATTCCGGCTGAATCCAGGTTACCCACTGGATTACCGAGTTGATAGACTGAGAAGTAGTAAATAAGCGTGGGTACTACGGCCAGTATCACCACCGTCCAGGCTGCCAAGTATTTTCCTAATACCAATTGCCAATCGGTGACAGGTTGGGTAAGAATTAGCTCCATCGTCCCGGCTTTCCGCTCTTCGGCAAAGCTACGCATGGTAATGGCAGGGATTAAAAACATAAAGACGTAAGGCCCTAGCGAGAACAGCGTTGAAAGGTCAGCGAAACCATAAGTTAGCACACTGGTATCGGGAAAAATCCACATGAGCAAACCCGTTCCAGTTAGGAATACCGCAATGACTACGTAGGCAATTAATGAGTTAAGGTAACTGTTGACTTCTTTGCGGTAAATAGTCAGCATAGCGTTACGACGGATTTACTTCAGTGGTGGTTAAGCTACGGAATATTTCTTCTAGAGAAGCTCCGGCATTTTGTTTATTCTCTTCTACTATTGGCTTCATACCAATTAATACGTGCTGGTGTTCACAAGCAAATTGAAAAATTGATGGGCGAATATCTTCTTGCTCTCGGGGAGCGGTAAATTCATAAGTTGACTGATACTTTTTTTCTATTTGAGTAATTCCAGCTAGCTTCTGTAGCTGTACTTCATTCACGGGTTTTAGAAAAGAAACTTCTACCCGCTGCATTTCGCCCAGGTCATTCTGTTCTTCCGATTGCAACTCGTCTAGTGGGCGGTCAATTACCAAGTTGCCCCGATTAATGATAATTACCCGATCGCAGAGGGCTTGCACTTCCTGCATGATATGGGTAGAGAAAATAACCGTTTTCTCTTGACTAATTTCTTTAATCAATGCTCGAATTTCCGAAAGCTGATTGGGATCTAATCCGGTAGTAGGTTCATCTAGAATAAGTACCGAAGGATTGTGAATTAACGCCTGTGCTAATCCTACTCGCTGACGATACCCTTTGGAAAGCGCGCCAATTTTTTTTCGCTGCTCGGGTTCTAAACCACACAATCTAACTACCTCTTTTACTCTATTAGCAAGGGTTGTTCCCTGCATTCCGTATAGCGATCCAATAAATTGCAAATACTCGTGCACATACATATCGAGGTACAGTGGATTATGTTCGGGCAGGTAGCCCAAACATTTTCGTACTGCTACCGAATCTTCCTCCACATCGTGGTCACACACGCGCACCGAACCTTGTGTGGGAGGTAAGTAGCCGGTCGCGATTTTCATTGTGGTGGATTTTCCCGCTCCGTTTGGTCCCAGAAAACCGACAATCTCGCCCGGTTGGGCCACAAACGATATTTGATTCACTGCCACTTGGCTGCCGTAGGTCTTAGTCAAATTCTCAACAACGAGCGACATGGGTTTTAGTGTTTAGTCGATAGTCTACAGCTAACGGAAAATGAAGTCTGACAAGGATTTGAGAAAATTTCTCTTATTACCTGATTTCCGCTCAAATTGTACACTCTCTTATGGAATTAAAAACGGAAATGCGGGTATTTATTACTTCTAGATAAGATTTTCCCAGAGTACACAGCTCCGCTGCCCATTCTAAGCCTGTAACAGATTGTCCTTAATGCTTAGCGGTAGCGTGACCATTACTTTTTTCCTCCTGAAGTATTTCAGGCGACTGCTGCGGGGAATAGTACTCTTGCTTTTCGCTCTGTTCCAAATGTCGGGCGTGTTTCGCCGGAACTACGACTGATTTTTTAGCCATCGCTAATAACCTCTTTTCAAAGTTATTTTTAACTAAAAACAGAATAATCAATACAAGTGCATAGAATCCAGTGACGATTAGAAACCCTAAAAAGGAGCTATCTAGCGCATCGTTGAGTAGTAAGCCAACGGTAATGCTCAGAAACACCAGAACGAATAAAGCCACTAGGCCGATAGCCGCAAATATTATGAGTTTGGATATTACTTCGGTCAATTTCTCTTGAGCACTGGCTTTAACGCGCTCTACTTCCAAGCGGATATAGTAGCCTGGATGATTGACTACATCAATATATTTGGTGATTGCTTTCGGAATTTTCATAATCAAGATAGGTTAAGTAAAAAAATAGTACAATCCGACGACCAATAGTGTTTAGTCTTTTCGGTGGAAAAGAGTTTAATATGAATGACCCGCCGAAACCGCTTCAGCGGTTGGGTTCGCTTGTCCGCTAACTAACATTCCGTGTACTCCTTCCAGTGGCATGTTAATCAACGATACCGCTACGCCCCGTTCTTTCGCAACATGTTGGTATTCGTAAATAGTCTCGATTACATCGTAATCGACGTATTTAGTATTATCACCGTAAATTTCCACTACTGAGCCTGCGGGCAACTGATCAAGCGCTTTGGCTAGACTAGCTTTATTTAGGAAGGAGACATGCTCACTCAAATGAATTTCGTAGTGATCGTGAGTATCCTTGCTTTGGGTAATAAACGAAAAAGGCGTACTGTAGTTAGCCCGAAGGATGTAGTAAAAGCCCACGGCCATACCAATGGCAATACCCACCAGTAAATCAGTAAACAAAATAGCCAGTATGGTGACGATGAACGGAATAAACTGATCGTAGCCTAAATTCCACTGTTGTTTATAGAGAATGGGCTTAGTGAGCTTATAGCCTACGCTCAATAATATCGCAGCCAGAGCAGCAAGAGGAATCATGTTCAAGATACCCGGGATAAGTAAAGTGCAGACAATCAGCAACACTCCATGAAAGAAAGCAGCCATTTTCGTTTTACCACCCGCGCTAATATTCGCACTACTCCGAACAATTACTGCCGTCATGGGAATTCCGCCAATCAAACCGGCAATCATATTACCAATTCCTTGCGCGCGCAATTCTCGGTTAAGTGGGGTGCGGTGTTTTTCTGGATCAATCTTATCAGTAGCTTCAATACTGAGCAGCGTTTCAATACTAGCAATAATTGCGATAGTGACGGCAGTACGGATCGTGGTCATCTGGAAAAAATGAGAGAAGTCGGGAAAATCCAGTTCCTGCCGAACATCACCCATGCTACTGATGACTGGCAACTGCACTAAGTGCTCCGCCTGAATAACCAAATCAGGAGCAAGAACTACAAAAGCCTGGTTAACCAGTAGTCCTAAAAGTACCGCTACCAATGCACCCGGTGCAATAGAAAGAGCTGACTTTTTTATGAACGGTTGGTTCCAAAGAATAATAGCTCCTAATGAAATAATACCAACGAAGAAGGCACCCCAGCGAAGGTTCTCAAACGCATACGCAATTTCTGAAAACGTATTGCGCCCGTCAGCTTGGAAGAAAGCAATATCCCCGAAGAAATCCTGGCCAATCCCTAAAAAGTGCGGAATCTGCTTAAGAATCAGAATGAGGCCAATTGCAGCCAGCATTCCACGGATCACGGAAGAGGGGAAGTAGTAGGCGACCACTCCCGCTTTCAAAA
>CAKZPJ010000424.1 GCA_937138955.1 uncultured Flammeovirgaceae bacterium
AAGCGACTAATTAAGTGATTGTCTTACATGCAATAGTATTTGACTAAATTTTCAGCCTCACCGGAATGCAACCGGGAGGCTTTTTTCACATCTTCACAAGCTGATTGGTTATCACCCTGTTTAGCGTTTAGCTTCGCCCGTAGTAGGTAAGCTTCAGCATTAATACCGTAGTTTACGATGTATTTATTAATATAGCGAGATGATTGGTCAACCTCTCCAAGCTTGTAATAACAGTAAGCTAACCCGTAACTTGCCTTATCAAATTCTTTTCCATCTGCTTGTAGTTGCTTATAATATTTAATCGCATTTTCGTACTGATCCAAATTAAATGCATAGATACTAGCAATAGCGAAATGCAGGCTATCGTACTGTGGCCATAGCTCTAGCGCCTTACTGAACTGCTCAATAGCTCCATTATAGTCAGCACTACCTCTTAAATACAACCCTTTGCTATAAAGCAATTGGACTCTCTCGCCATCAGATGAGGTAGCTTCTAAGCCTCGGTCCATGTACTCAATAGCATATTTGAACTGACCGTATTCTTCACTCAATATAGTGCCTGCCAGTAGACAAGCTTCTACATTTTTACCACCAAAATCCAGAATCGATCGCTCTAAACTATTCAGTGCTGCGTAGTATTGTTCATTCTGATAGTACTCTAGTCCTTTATCGTAATGGTAAGAGGAAGAGTAGCGTGATAAGCCTACCGGAACCAGCAAGATAGAGGCAACCAAAATCAAGACCAGTACGGTCATTCCTACATAGGTCAGTTTAGAATAATAAACTGAAACTGGGGGGCGGTAGGTGTACTGAGGTTGAGTACGTGCTTTAGTAGCACGAGTAGATTGCGATTTCTCATCCTCGTATAGCCCTAACAGTAACGATAGATCGTAAGATGCTTTTTTATCAGTATTAGAGAGAACGTTATAAGCCTCACTTATTAGCTTAAACATCTCTTCTTTATCTTTATCACCCGCATTAGCATCGGGGTGGTAACGTTTGGCCAACTGACGATAGGCCAGCTTTACGTCTGCTGACGAAGCATTATAGCTTACATCCAGAACTTGATAATAATCTTGGTAACTCTCCATAGCTCAATTCTTTCCCACATTATTCGTTCATACTGTTCGAAGTTGATACCTGTTTCCGGGCCGAGCCCGCACATATTGTTTAAATTCTAAGTTTAGTAGCACCGCTGCTAGTTGTGATACTGGTAGTTGGGTGTACCAACTAATTTTATCTAATAATAAACCATCAGAGTGCTGGGCAAGTACCTTATACACTTTCTGCTCACCCTCACTTAACTCTTCTGGTGGCTGAGGAATTTGATGTTGAGTAGGCGTGCTAGATGAGCTCTGGTCTAGATCCCAATTAAGCATATTGATAATATCTTCGCCTCGGCTTAGTAAATGTGCTTTATGTTGCTGTATCAGTTGGTTACACCCCTGTGAATACTGATTTTTAATGCTTCCTGGCACAGCAAAAACTTCCCGATCATAGTCATTAGCCAAATCGGCGGTAATCAAAGCACCGCCTTTAGACGCAGCTTCTATTACTACTACTGCATCAGCTAAGCCCGCTATAATTCGGTTACGGGCCGGAAACTTTCTTGCTTCAGGTTTAGTACCCAAAGGACTTTCCGTCAGCAATCCACCATTTTCAACAAAACTCCAGGCATCCTTCTGATGCATAGCTGGATAAATCTGATCCATTCCGTTGGCCATTACCGCTACTGTAGGTGCTCCATAACGCACAGCCATACGATGGGCATGAATATCAATTCCGTAAGCTAAACCACTAACAATCAGAACATTGTTCTTAGCCAGTGTAGCAACAAACTTTTCAGTGGCATCTAGACCATAAGGCGTAGCCTGGCGAGTTCCTACAATGCTAATTATCCGCTTATGGTTTAAATCACCCTGACCCTTATAGTACAGTACCAACGGAATGTCGTAAATATGACGAAGACGTTCTGGATACTGAGGATGCTCATAGTCAAGTATCGTTATGCCTTGCTGATGGCAACGATCAATTTCTTCGTAGGCTTGCTGTAGTAGATGTTGATTATTTTTTAGCGAACCAATTATTTTCGGGCCAATACCCGGAATTCGACTTAGATGATGAGACTTATCATGAAAAATAGCCTCAACCGAACCACAGTAATTAATTAGCTGACGAGCCGTAGCTCCACCAATCATGGGGGTCATGCTAAGTGCAATAGCGTAAGCCGCTGTATTAACCGTATCGTTTACTTCCGATGCCACTAATCCATCTTCTCTTTTAAGTCAATCAAAAAAGAACGAACCTCTTTCAAGGTATCGATCATTTCCATTTTATCTTTAGTAGCTTGAGTGCCACTTTTTAGCTTGTCTTTAGCACCTTGTAGGGTATACCCCTTTTCCTTGACCAAGTGATAAACCAGCTTCACTTTCTCTATATCCTCCTTGGTAAATTGTCGCTTCCCATTTCTGTTTTTTCGAGGGTTGATAATATCAAACTCTCCTTCCCAAAAACGAATCTGAGAAGCTGCTACATTCAGCATTTTAGCTACCTCACCGATAGAAAAGTACTTCTTTTCAATTTGTTTCTCTTTGTAGGACATAGCAGTAGATATAATGGTTATCAGCCCCTGTACGAAGGCTAAATTAGTAAAATATTAGCATATTTCATAAAAATTATGCAAAAATATATGTGAAAGCGCCTATTCCTTACATGAATTAGTGCTCTTTGACAGATCAACAATAACGAGTATTATCGTCTTTCAGCGATAAATAAGCATTACTAAGGCCCTAAAGGACTAGTTTTTGATTCGCTCAGCTACTGTATAGGTACTTTGTAAGACTAAACCTAAATTTCCAGAAAATTAGCTTGACCTCTTACTATCGGGGTCTTTCTATTTAGTAAGCAAGAAGAGAAAAAATCTTCGCTATTTTAACTTCATATCGTCAATGACCGAATCTATTTTATCCCCCAAAGCATTCCACTCTTGCGAAAATCCTGATTGATCAGAAAGTTGGCCATTCACACTAAAATAGAATTTGATCTTTGGCTCCGTTCCCGAAGGACGGGCTGATACCTTTGTTCCTTTTTCAGTAAAGAATTGCAATACGTTAGACTCAGGAAACTCAATAGGGCGCTGAGTACCGGAGGCAACGTCAGTTTCAGTGCCTTCTAAATAGTCTATTACCGTAGTTACTTGTTCGCCAACAATAGTCTTCGGGGGATTCTCTCGTAAATCACGCATCATCTGACGAATTTCCTCTACGCCACTTTTTCCTTTTTTAGTTAGCGAAACCAGTGATTCGCGGTACAAGCCGAACTGCTCATACGTATCGAGTAAGAAATCGTACAGGCTCATTCCTTGGTCTTTCACGTAGGCAGTCATCTCGGCAATCATGGCGCAGGAAG
>CAKZPJ010000425.1 GCA_937138955.1 uncultured Flammeovirgaceae bacterium
TGATCTGGCGCTGAAAGTATCAGAAGAGTTTATTTCCCGCTTCTTATCAGAGTATTCTACCTATCTAATGCAACTAGCCAGCTTCACCATCAGTATTGCCATTGTAACCTTGGTGTTTGCGCTGGTTTTTAAATTACTACCTGACGCCGTAATTCGCTGGCGCGACGTGTGGGTAGGCGCACTAGTGACTACCGTTTTATTCGTACTGGGGAAAGAGCTTATTGGCCTGTATCTAAAAACTAGTAATTTATCTACCTCCTACGGTGCCGCAGGTTCGCTAGTTATCTTACTAATTTGGATTTATTACTCAGCGGTTATTTTTCTAGTCGGCGCTGAATTTACCAAAGCCTATTCCCATCATATTGGCGACACTATCGTTCCTAAAAAGAACGCAGTACAAGTAATTAAGCAGGAAATAGAGCGGGAGCCGGAACCTGAAAAAATTTCTACTTAAATTATCTAAAAATACGCAACTTTTTCTTCTGCTTTACGATTAGTAGGCTTGTACATTTTTACTAATCTAATGATAATTTTTTCTTACATTTTTCTAGCCCTATATTTAGCTGGAGTGCTTTATACGCTGGGCATGTTGTTCTATTTGATGTTAAGTAGACACGAGAAGGAGCCAGATATGCCCACCAAGCACCGGAGAATAATTAGATTTATTCGTAGAGTAGCGTAGATAAAACTAGAGCGGTCTTTTTAGGCCGCTTTTTTTGTGATTGAAGAGTTTTAACTAGCTTTACACACACTAAACCTATCTTTATGTATATTGGTCTTCTCCACCTTCACTCTACCCTACGTTATGTCGTAGTTATATTACTCATTGCCGCAATTATAAAAGCATTTTTGGGCTGGTCCGGCAATAAGCCCTATACCGAAGCTGATCGGAAGCTAGGGTTGTTCACCATGATTTCGGTTCACCTGCAATTGGTAATCGGTCTCATTCTTTATTTTATTAGCCCGGTGGTGCAAAGTGCTCTGGCTGATATGGGAGCCGCTATGAAGAATACGGAACTGCGTTTTTGGGCAGTAGAACATATTGCTACCAATATTGTCGGAATTATTTTAATTACCATTGGCTACTCAACCGCCAAGCGCGCTTCCACCGATAAAGCAAAATTTATGCGCACCGCTTTATTCTACCTAATTGGGTTTGTACTGATTATGTCAGCCATACCTTGGCCCTGGAGTCGGGTAGCAAGAGGCTGGTTTTAGATTAATGATTAATGGAGTGATGATTAAAGACTAATCAGGTAGTGTTTTAGTTTGTCGTTGATTGGCTCGATTGTTCAATGGTTAAATTGCCAACTGTCAATCTATCACTTGTCAATTGCACATTGTTCACTGATCATTATACATTATTAGTACAGCCACTTGCTAAACGCTACTAACGGCTCTGGGTAATCTTCCCCCAACCGAACACCCATATCAGCCAGTTCCGGTTGAGGAATCTCCGTGGGGTAGTGTATCTTTTTTCCGGGAACATCGGATAGCTCGGGGATCCAGTAGCGCACATAAGCACCTTGACCATCATAACGCTGAGCTTGACTCATAATATTGAAGTAGCGATTTTCGCGCGGATCGTTTCCTACTCCGGCCATATAGTTCCAGTTACACCAGTTGCTGCAAACATCGTAATCAATCAGCATAGACTCAAAAAAAGAAGCTCCCCACGTCCAGTTAACCTTTAGGTCTTTAACTAGAAAGCTAGCTACATTTTGCCGCCCTCGGTTCGACATAAATCCGGTAGCATTGATCTCTCGCATATTGGCATCAATGAAAGGGACACCCGTTTCGCCGTTTTTCCACTTGTGAAACAGAGCAATATCATCTCGAAGATTCGGGCTCTTATCCTGAATTCCTCCAAATTGAAAGATACGATTACCGTATTTTTTGGCTATAAACCGGAAATAGTCTCGCCAAAGGAGCTCAAAGACCATCCAGTAAGTCGACTTGTTTTTCACTCGTTCTTGCTCGTAGTGTTTTACTTCTTCGTAAATGGTTCGAGGCGAAAGTGATCCATTAGCCAGCCAAGCCGAGAATTTAGACGAATAATCGGCGCCCAACATTCCATTCCGAGTCTCTTTATAATCTTTTAAGCAGTCGTTCTCCCAGAAGTAGCGGTTCAGTCGGGCTAACCCAGCCGTTTCGCCGCCTTGAAACGGCAAAACGGCTCTTTTATCCATTTCAACATAGGATAAACCTAACTGCTCTAGCGTAGGAATACTGTTGGGTGTGATGGGATCAATACTATTAAGTGCTTGGGGGGGCAGAACAGTATCTTTTACTTGCGTGATCTTTTCTGCTTCCCGCCTGAATTGAGAGAAAATATCAGGAACATTGTTGATTGGCCAAGGAATATCGTCAACATGTAGTAGAGTGGATTGCCAGATAAGCTCCAGTTCAATTCCCGAAGGTGATAGTCTACTTTCCACCTCTTTTTCTGCTAAAAGCTCTTCGGCCGCTACTTCTTTACTAGCAAATACTTTAGAAGCTCCTATTTCTTGAGCTAACTGAGGAATAACCGACTCCGGCACTCCCTGCCGTATAATAAGATCAGAGCCAATCTCCTGAAGACTATTACGAAGGTCTTGTAAAGACTCTAGTAAAAATTGGGCTCGATATGATCCTGTTTTGGGTAATTCTAATTCAGTCTCGGCAAAATGCCGAGGATCAAAGCAGTATACCGGGTAAATTCTATCTGATTTACGAATTGCTTCGGTCAAAGTGATATTATCGCGTAGACGCAAATCATTTCTGA
The DNA here is from genome assembly GCA_937138955.1 of uncultured Flammeovirgaceae bacterium. Classification (GTDB taxonomy): domain Bacteria; phylum Bacteroidota; class Bacteroidia; order Cytophagales; family Cyclobacteriaceae; genus Tunicatimonas. The sequence goes on from CAKZPJ010000425.1 coordinate 2,765, forward strand.
ACCAAACTATAGCAGCATCAGTCATATCTTTCTGTTTAGTTATTGATCGTACTAATCAAACAACCATTAACAAGTAAAGTTTCGTGATACAATAGTTTTATTATCATGATAAATAGTATTACTATTAATTCTAGAACACTTCTACAGGAAAAATATTTCGCTTCACTATACTAACTTTGCTTTTTCCCTAACTTTGCCCTTAATGGAAGAGCCAGTACAATCCATATGGGATCAAATAAAGGAGTGGGCACTCGCCGTACATACCTGGTTCACTACCGATTTTGTCACGATCAGTGAGAATCATTTCGATTTAGCCGACATCATATTCTTCCTATTTAGCATCGTTATGCTGATTTACCTCTCCAGTAAATTCAGGAAGTTACTGGTTAATAAAGTACTGGCTCGCTATAACTTGGATGTTGGTATTCGTCAATCTATTGGCACCATCGTTCGCTACACTATACTTGTACTGGGTTTTACCATCATTATTGACTCAGCCGGAATAGATTTAAGTTCACTGACCGTACTAGCCGGTGCGCTAGGAGTTGGATTAGGTTTCGGCTTACAGAATATTGCTAATAATTTTATTTCGGGCCTGATTATTTTATTTGAGCGACCCATCAAAGTTGGAGACCGTATTGAAGTAGGGAATATTAACGGCGATGTAGTAAATATCTCGGCTCGAGCTACTACGGTTATCACCAATGATAATATTTCTATCATTGTTCCAAATTCCGAATTTATCTCCTCGCAGGTAATTAACTGGAGCCATAACGACCGGCGGGTGCGCTTCCGATACCCGGTGGGAGTTTCTTACCAAGAAGACCCGCATAAGGTTAAGGAGTTGCTTATGGAAGTGATGAACGAACACCCCGGTATTTTGAAAAGCCCGCCACCTGACGTTTGGTTTGTCGAGTTTGGCGATAGTTCGCTTAACTTTGAAATGATGGCCTGGACATCAATGTATGTGCAGCGCCCTCAGGCTCTAAAAAGTCAGTTATATTATTCGGTTTTCAGAAAGTTTGGCGAACACGATGTTGAAATTCCTTTTCCACAGCGCGATTTGCATATCCGAAGTGGTGAATTACCGGTAGAATTAAAAAATCATAATGGAATCAGTACGCAGCAAGCCGACTAAATATTTTGTCTTCGATTTCGATAGCACCTTTACCCAGGTAGAAGCCTTGGATGTGCTGTGCGAAATAGCGCTTAAAGATGATCCAAAACGCGAAGAGGTTTTATCGGAAGTAAAGCGTATCACTGACTCGTGCATGAACGGAGAAATTTCTTTTCGAGAGTCATTGGAAAGTCGGCTAGCACTTCTTCCAGCGCATCGAGATCATTTACCAGCGTTAGTAGAAGAATTAAAAAGAAGTGTATCTCCATCGTTTGAGCGCAACCGAGAGTTTTTCAACAACTTCTCAGACCGAATTTATGTAATCTCTAACGGCTTCAGAGATTTCATACTTCCGGTAATTCGCGAGTACGGCATTGCTGATGACCACGTGTTTGCCAACGATTTTACGTTCGATACTGAAGGAAATATTACCGGTTTTGATGCCTCAAATATGCTCTCCACTGATGAGGGTAAAGTAGCGGTAATACGTGAATTAGATTTAAACGGCGATGTATACGTGATTGGTGACGGCTATAACGATTACAAAATTAAAGCGGCAGGTTTTGCTAACAAATTTTACGCCTTCACCGAAAATATTGAGCGGGGTTCAGTGATTGATAAAGCCGACCACGTTACTCCTTCTCTCGACGAATTTCTTTATCTGAATAATATGAATACTGCTATATCGTATCCCAAGAACCGAATCAAAGTACTACTGTTAGAAAATATTCACCCTGATGCAGCCCGGCGGCTGAAGGAAGAAGGTTACCAGGTAGAAACTCACGATGCTGCACTAGATGAAGAAGAATTGGCCGAAAAAATAAAGTCAGTATCGGTTCTGGGCATTCGCTCTAAAACGCAAGTAACTGCCAAGGTACTGGAAAACGCGAACCGACTACTTGCTATTGGTGCTTTCTGCATTGGCACTAATCAAATTGATCTGACAGCTTGCTCTAAAAAAGGCATTGCCGTATTCAACGCGCCGTATAGCAACACCCGCTCGGTGGTAGAATTAGCCATTGGTGAAATTATTATGCTTATGCGAGGTATTACCGACAAATCAAGCGGAATGCACCGGGGCATGTGGGGGAAGTCAGCCAAAAATAGTAATGAGATTCGGGGGAAGAAGCTAGGGATTGTGGGTTACGGAAATATCGGCTCACAATTATCAGTGCTGGCCGAGAATATGGGGATGGATGTGTACTACTACGATATTGTAGACAAACTGGCGTTGGGCAATGCAACGAAGTGTAATTCGCTGAAAGAATTGTTGAGTCAAGTAGATGTAGTAACCCTGCACGTAGATGGTCGGGCGGACAATAAGCAGTTCTTTGGGGCAGATGGTTTTGCTGCGATGAAACCCGGTGCACTTTTCTTGAACTTAAGTCGCGGATTTGTGGTAGATGTAGCAGTTTTAAAAGAACATATCCTCACCGGGCGTATTCGGGGAGCAGCAGTAGATGTATTCCCTACCGAGCCCAAAAGCAATGAAGAAGAGTTTGTATCGAATTTGCGAGAGTTACCCAATGTTATTCTCACGCCCCACATTGGTGGTAGTACCGAAGAGGCTCAGGAAAATATCGGGGAGTTTGTACCCGGGAAAATCATGGAATATATCAACACCGGAAGTTCTTTCCTCAGTGTAAACTTTCCTAACGTACAACTGCCGCTACTGCAAAACGCCCATCGACTTATGCACATCCATCATAACCGCCCAGGTGTGTTGGCGAATATCAGTCAAGTGCTACTGAAGTATCAGATTAATGTTGTAGGACAGTACCTTAAGACGAATGAAGATATTGGTTACGTTATTATCGATATTGATAAAGCGTATAGCGACGAAGTAATTAAGGAGCTGCGAGCTATTGAAAACACCATCCGCTTTCGAGTACTTTATTGACAATGTGCAATAACTCTCTTCGAGCCAGAGGGTTACATTTAATTGTTCATTGTTCTCTGTTAATTGCTAATTGCTAACTATCCATTCTCAATTTTCAACTGCTTGCTGTTCTTGCTGGGCTTCGGGTTCGTCGGTTTCAATCTTCTCAATTTCTTTGTCCACTTCTTCCCAGTAGCTGGAAGCAAAGTCATCGTAAGGAGTAATCTTGGTACCGCTCAGTACCAGGGCTAACGTCATAGCAATACTAGAGAGAATAATAACAAACAGCAGTACTCCAGTATTAAAGCCTTCTAGCTCCATTTCAGCCGGAATAGCAAAGAATAGTAGTATTGTGATCAAACCACGGGGAGCGATGAATAGCTGGGGCAGAATATCCTTGCGTATAAAAATCTTCAGTAGAATAAAACGTAGACCGAAAATAAGCAAAAGCAAACTGCCACTGACCATCGCTACCTTTGCATCCAGAATGGTAGCAATGGTGATGGTCATACCGAAGATAACAAAGAAGAACGTTCGTACCACAAAGGCCGACTCCATCGTAATCAGTCGGAAATTATTCAGAATACTACTTACGGCTCGGGCATTGACCAACCGTTTTAATTTGCCGAAGAAGAACAGTTTAAAGTTATTAAGTACTAAACCAAAAATCAGAATAATAATCAGCGAAGAAAGATGAAAGAGTTTGCCTACCGAATAGAGTAAGAGCAGTACCGCAATTAGTAAAAATAGCTTTACGTGGGTATCTAATTTCTGAAACAACAGTACTAATCCGTAGCTAAGCACTACCGATAGCCCAATGGTTAAGAAGATATTACTAACCACCGACCAAACGATGGCTGTAGTAGACTCAGTGTTAACATTGCCCAGTAAGAAATAGAAGAACATAATACCGAGAATGTCAGAAAAGGTAGCCTCGTACACCATAAATTCTCGGGTATGTTCGTCCTTCAGCCCGCCCACACTCGGAATAACAATCGCACTACTAATGATAGCGAGCGGTACCGCATAAACCAGGCAGATAAAAAATGAGCCTCCGTAGGCGTACTGAATAATATATGCCCCCGCCAAGGCGGCAGCTATCAGCGCAATGAGTGCTACGAAAAATGATTTCCAAATGATCGGCCACCGGTCAGCGGTGAGTTCCAAATCTAAAGCGGCCTCCAGCACAATCATGGTCAGCCCTACAATCCCTAGAATCTCCAGTACCGGAATCAAGTTATCACCTACCGGAATACCTAACACTTCGGCCCCGTATTTCATACCTAACCCCAAAAGAATCAGCAACAGTACGCTGGGAATATTGGTCTTGTTGGCAATCAGATTGAATAAATAAGAAAAAATAATGATGAGTGAAGTAGCAATTACCGCCACATAGGCATTAAACTCAGTCATACAGGATGGTTCTTCTGAATATTATCTGCAAAACGGATGAATCGGTAGTAAAGTTATAAAATACGTAAGTTACTAACTGGGCTTACTATTAATTACCGGAATTTGAGAGCTGTTTTATTAACGAGAGTTTTGTCACTGTGATGTAGTGATATTCTTCTTTACCCTAAGCGAAGTACGGCAAAGTAATTGTTATTTTATTACTATTATCAGTTATTCTTACAGAAGTATTTTATCTTTTAATAGTCAGGAATTCAATAGCATTACAATTTATAGCGTTCTGATAGTGACCCGTAAAGTTGTTAACAATACAAATAGAAGTTAGTATGAAAATAAAGCAGTGTTTTCTAATACTCCTACTAATCTTTTCGGGCTGGGGCATAAAAGCCCAGCTTCTTACTAGTTCTCCACCTATTCCTTCAGACCATCCACGGCTTTTTATAACCTCTAAAACGTTACCAGATGTAAAAGCAAGAGCTAAATTGCCTGAGTTCTCTCGCGAGATAAGAAGAATATACCTAAGTAGCTCACCAGCTTGTTTGGCTTTACGCTACTTGCTTGAAGGCAATACGTTAGCTGGAGAAAAAGCGCTAAATGACGCTTATGATTGGCTATTATCTACTAAGGATTATGGCAAGAACCGTCCACCGTTTAAAAGTGTATTTCAGGCGTCAATCGCTTTTGATTACTGTTATGACTTATTTGGGCAATCAGGGGTGCCATCCAAACAAAATTTTATTAAAGAATTAATTCGAGTATCTAATATGAGTCCGGGTAGCAAGTCTATCTATCCTTTACCCGAGAATTTACAGTCAATTGTAGGGCACTTTGTGGAAGGTGTATTCTACAATCATATTTTTGCTGGTATAGCGATATATGGTGACGAAAACAGAATGTATGATGCCGCATCTAAATTTATGTTTAATCGTATTCAACCTGAAAATAACTTTTGGATGCAATCTCATAAGCATCATCAAGGGCACTATGTAGGTACTCGCCACTCTCACAGTGTTTTGGCAGCACTTGCTTATAAAACACTGTCTGGTGACGAAAATTTGTTTGTCAATGGATTTGAGAAAGTGCCTTACCACTTGGTTTATTCATTAAGACCCGACCGACAGCTGTTGCGTGAAGGTGATGTTCGAGTAGATGATGGTAGTTACGAGTATCATGATTTTATCCTACGTCAAACAGCGAATTATGCCAGCGATCCGCATCTACGTTGGTTAGCTAATCAAAATATCTTTGCTACGTACGATGCAGCTCTAGAGAAAGATTTTTTTGA
>CAKZPJ010000426.1 GCA_937138955.1 uncultured Flammeovirgaceae bacterium
GCTGGCCGTTTACGGGAGCTATACGAAAAAGGGAGCAATAGTCCGGGAGTGCAATATCCCGAAAGGTATCCTTTGAGTGCCCCAGTTAATGTGGTTCGTAATGGTTTAGCTCCTCAATTACAAATGATTGCCCGACTGTTGAGCGGAGGAATCCAGACTAAAATTTTCCTAGCTCGAATCGGGGGGTTTGACACTCACGCCTCTCAAGTAGAACAGTACGATGCATCAATGGGTGTTCACGCTGCTAAGCTTTATCATATCTCTGAAGCGATGAAAGCCTTTCAGGAAGACTTAAAGTTTTTAGGATTAGAAAATCGGGTAATGACCGTTACTATGTCGGAGTTTGGTCGGCGAGCTAAATCAAATGGTAGTTACGGTACTGATCACGGAACCGCAGCCCCAATGTTTGTTTTTGGTCGAAACGTAAAGCCGGGTATCATCGGAACAAATCCTGATTTGAACGATCTAAATCGTAACAACATCAAGCACCAGTACGATTATCGACAGGTATTTGGAAGTTTGGTTCAGGACTGGATGCAGGCCGATTCAGCTACAATGGAGCGGACAAGTTTTAGTGAATACGTAGAACCTGGCAATAAGATTACATTGGTAGGCGATCCAATAACTTCTGTAGATGCCATCGAGTTTAAGCAGGCTCGCTATTACCTAAAGCCTTGCTCCCCAAATCCGGCTGCCGGATTAACTCAGATACAGTACCGAATTAATGCTCGGGAATGGGTGCAGCTTGAAATATTGGATACGATGGGTAACTCAGTCAAGCAGCTAGTTAATCGTGAGCAATCTGCCGGGGAATACACACAGACGCTAGATGTATCAGAATGGAAAGTCGGCACCTACATTGTGAAAATCAAAACCACAGCTTGGCAAGAGACCAATAAGTTGATCGTCACTCAGTAGCTCAATCTTGTATTAACTGTTCTTAAGGTCGGATCCAATAGGTCTGACCTTTTTTTGTTTTATGCTCCATGCAAAATCTCTATACTGAACAATGAGCCTCTCTAAACCTTTTCGAGTAAGTATCGTAATGATATTAAATTAATATCACTTTAATATACTTTGCTATGAAACACGAGCACGAAATCAACCCTAGCTCTGGTTATGCAATGGCCGGAAGCGCCTTAATAGTTGCATTTGTCGGTTTTATATCACTATTAATGGGTAGTATAGCATTAATCGCTCTTATCGCTTTTCCAGTACTATTACTATTGCTGCGAGGCTTTATTATGATCCAACCGAATGGCTCAATGGTGATGACCTTGTTTGGAGAGTACAAAGGTACCGTTAAAAAAAACGGCTTTTTCTGGGTAAATCCATTGTTTAGTCGGCAAAAAATATCACTGCGGGCTCGTAACTTCGATAGTGAGCGTGTTAAAGTAAACGATAAGCTTGGGAACCCAATTATGATTAGCGTAATTCTGGTATGGAAAGTAGAAGATACCTATAAAGCTGCTTTTGATGTTAATGACTACGAAAATTTTGTAAAAGTGCAATCGGATGCTGCCGTTCGTAAGTTAGCCAACTCGTATCCTTACGATAATTTTGACCATGTTGATGAAATAACGCTGGTTTCGGGAGTGGATGAGGTAAATGAATCGTTGGAAGGTCGCTTAAGCGACCGTTTACAGATGGCAGGAATTAAAGTGATTGAAGCCCGAATTGGTTATTTAGCTTATTCATCTGAAATTGCCAGTGCTATGCTTCGTCGCCAGCAAGCTACAGCTATTGTCGCGGCTCGGGAGAAGATTGTAGAGGGTGCGGTGAGTATGGTAGAAATGGCATTGGAGGAACTATCTAAAAAAGAAATTATTGAAATGGACGAAGAGAAGAAAGCCTCTATGGTAAGTAACTTAATGGTGGTGCTTTGCTCGGATAAAGATGCTACTCCAGTGGTAAATACCGGAACATTACACCAGTAGAATACTTTTATCAGTAGAGATAGTATACGAGATGTTAGCGCAGTATTATGCCAAACAAGAAAGCATTTGCCTTACGAGTAAGTCCGGAAATGATGGCCGCAGTTGAAAAGTGGGCAGCAGATGAGTTTAGAAGCACGAATGGTCAAATTGAATGGATTATTAGCCAAGCTCTCCAAAAAGCTGGTCGGAAAAATAAGGTGAAAGGCTCGGAAAACGAAGTCCATAGTCCGGAAGCTGAGGGGCGGATTCCGGAAAGGGAGAAGCAGGAAAAGAGATGAAAGCCATCGAGCAATTCTGTGTCTATAGTGGATTGCATGCTAAGATCCGCCCCTTAAATGCCTTACCACTTGTTTCCTTTTTGATATAACATATTGTATTACATGAGAAGCATAGTCATATATAAGTTGGGAGTACTTAGTTTATTAGCTCTGTTCTCCTGTAATGGTCTCTCGGATAAAAACGGAATTGTTGACTACAAATTATTCTTGGCGGCCGAGGAGAGAAGGCCGATAGTTGTAGCGTTGGGAGGTAGCGAGGGTGGAATGGTATACGCTAGTAAAGAAACGCAGGATTTGAGAGATAGCATTTTATCCCGTGGGTATCACTTTTTAGCGATTGGTTATTTTGGTACTTCAAATACTCCTGACATATTAGACCGAATTTCCTTAGATGCTATCTATGATACAATCAACAGCGTTAGCCAACAATCATTTATTGACCAAAAACAGATTGCTCTTTTTGGTGGCTCTAGAGGTGGGGAACTCGTCCTGAATATAGCTTCAAGGTATCCAGACATTGCAGCGGTGATGGCTATTGTACCCTCTCACGTAACGTTACCAGCTCGGTTTGGATGGAACGAAGTTTACTCTTGGACATTTAAAGGCGAGGAAGTTCCCTGGATAACTGCATCAGATGAAGCCAGAGCAATAATAAATGACGGGGATTTTTACGGTGGCTTTAGCAAGATAATAGAGAATCCTCAATCCGAATCCGTTACGGAAGCTGCAATAGAAGTAGAAAATATCAATGCACCAGTACTATTTGTTTCTTCTAGAGAAGATGAAATATGGCCTTCTACGCTGATGGTTGATAGTATGATAGAAAGACTTGAGAAAAATAATTTTCAGCACTTCTATCAACACGTTGAATTAGAAGGAGGTCATGCCGCATTTACCAAAAACTATGAGGTGATTTTAGGTTTTTTGAATAAACAGTTACCCATAGACAAATAGATAACCTCTGAGTGAAGCGATCTCCCTAAGGTGTCCCAGGTTCTCTGCCGAGTTCGGCAACCCTTTTCCGTTCCCCTATCCCCTGATTCTGATTTCCGTTCAATTAAAACCACTCAGAAAATTCCTGCTTGGATAGCTTGAAAAGTTGTAGGCGAGAAAACCTTCCGGCCACGTAGGTTTCAGCGGCAACCACCAATCCTCCATCTCCAGTCACCGAAAAATCGCCCAATAGGTACGGATTGGTTTGTCCTAAATAGTTGATACTTATTAGCTCGCCAGACTCTTTGGCATAAGCATAAAAAACCATTTGGCGCCGTTTGGTCTGGGTGCCGTACATAATCACTTCTTGCCCTGCTTGGGTAAACTCTTTGATCATCACTCGCGCATTTTCATCAATTTCATTGAAATCAACGGTGGGTAAGTCACTTCCTACCGCAATGGCTTGTTCAGAGATTGCTGCGTTCGACAACAATGCTCCCTGTCCGAACTTTCTCTGGGCTAAAGCATACTGCCCACTGCTGGTGGGGTGCAGAGCGCTAATGACGGATTCATCGCGGTAGCCATGTAACGTACCGGCTATTTCGCCGTTGCTCTGGTTAGCAAATACTAGCGAGAATGAATAATTATAGAAACCATTAAAGTACACCTGATTTCCATTGGTGCCTACTAAGAAAGGGAGGGCTGAACCAACTCCCGCACTATGATTAATCACATACTCCTCAACGTCTTCT
>CAKZPJ010000427.1 GCA_937138955.1 uncultured Flammeovirgaceae bacterium
CATCGAGCTTTCACATCTTACATTTCACATTTCTCTCTAATTTGTTATGCATGACGAGTATTTTGCAATATACAGACATACCGACACAAAAAAAACACCCCGACCGAAGCCGAGGTGTTATAATTATTTTGCCAGTAGATACAAGTCGCGACTTGTATCTACTAGTCACGGCCACCTAAGTAAATAGAAACCCAATAAAGTAAACCTACAATTGAGCCTAATGCTGCTACTACGTAAGTCATAGCAGCCCACTTGAGCGCGTCTTTAGCCTGACCGTATTCATCGGGAGAGGCAATATTTTGGGATTGAATCCAAGCTAAAGCACGCTTACTAGCGTCAAACTCAACTGGTAACGTTACTAGTGAAAATAAAGTAATTACGGCATAACAGCCAATAATAACTAAAAGCGCAGTATTAAGAAAGGCTCCTTCCATTCCGAAAATGAAAGCTCCCCCTAAGAACATAAATAGCACCACCATATTCAGAATACGCGCACTCACGTTTTGAACGGGTACCATAGCCGAACGAAACTCCAGAAAGCTGTAGGCAGTAGCGTGCTGCACTGCGTGACCGCATTCATGGGCGGCTACCGCCGCCGCCGCCGCGGATCGTCCGTGGTAAACCGCTTCGCTCAAGTTCACTGTTCTGTTGGCTGGGTTATAATGGTCAGTCAACTTCCCGGGTACTGAAATTACTTTCACATCGTGAATGCGATTGTCGTGAAGCATTTTTTCAGCGATTTCTCGTCCGGTTAAATCAGCATTCCAACGAATCTGGGAATACTTTCTGAATTTATTTTTTAGCCGTCGGCTTACAGCAAAGCTTAAAATGCCGACGCCTATAAAAAGTATAATGTATAAAGACATATCGTTTGTTTATTAAAAAAGTATAGTTATTAACCTCATTGTTAAATTTCTACGAAAGTTGAGAGGTGAAGGTTATTAGTTGAAAAAAGCCAATTACTTAAAAAAATTCTACTTTTAGGAAGTGGTAGCAGCTTTCATCTTACGAGATGATAAGACTGAAACCATAAAAAAGGCGAAGCCACCCATGATAATAAACGAGAGGGTTTGCATCCCGTGTATTAAAGTAGCAAATAGCACTCCATCACCTTGTTCAATGCCGTAGAGTAGTAAAACGCCGCTCACTAAGGCGTGAAAAGTACCAAACCCGCCCTGCACCGGAGCCGCCATACCTAAACTGCCCATCACAAGTACCGCTAGCCCCGCACTAACTCCTAAGTCACTAGTTTCAGGGATGGCAAAAAATACGGTGTAGGACATAAAAAAATACAATGCCCACATACTTACGGTAGCTAACCAAAACTGTCCTTGCTTTTTAATTTTTCCGATACTGGTAACTCCCTTAAGTACTTCGCGCAGTAAAGTTTGCATTTTCTGAAACAGTGCATTTTGCTGCAATCGATCCCAGAAAGTCCGTACTAGAAAAAAAGCTATGAGTAATCCTACTACTGAAACACCAACGAATACATAGATGGCAAATACGCTCTCACCTAAGCCACTAAGCTTTTCTTGCCAGAATCCAGTGATAAAATCGTTGAGACGACTAAATTCCGTAATGAATAACAGTGCCATCAAAACGAATAAGGACAGTAAATCTACCAAACGTTCGGCTACCACTGTGCCCAGCGAGGTAGTTACGGGTACTTTATCTAACTGTCGGAGTACGCCGCAGCGGGTAACTTCTCCCATTCGGGGAATAAGCAGATTAGCAAAATAGGCGGTCAGTACTGCTAGTAGAGTTCGAAAGATAGTCAGATGCTGATAGCCTAGCGGGTGAAGCATTAAGTTCCAGCGATAGGCTCGAATAATGTGGCTAACAATGAATACGATGATAGCCAAGATCACCCACTGATACTGCACTTCCTGTAGTTTATTTAGGATAGCCGTTGCATCTACATTGCGAAATACTAAGTACAGTAGTCCACCAGCAATAGCCAATGACACTACGTACTTAACAATACTTTTAAAATTCAGGGAATCCTTCATTCACTAATGAATCAGACGATTGTTCTGGTCGGGAAAGATAATGGTAGGTTGAAATTGCTTGGCTACTTCCAGAGGCATAGAGGCATACGAAATAATAATCACGACATCGCCTATTTGTACTTTTCGGGCGGCGGGTCCATTCATGCAGACCATACCACTCCCTCGCTCACCTTGGATAACGTAGGTTTCCAGGCGTTCGCCATTATTTACATTGACGATTTGCACCTTTTCTCCTTCAATAATATTGGCGGCATCCATCAAATCTTCGTCAATGGTAATGCTGCCCACGTAGTGTAATTCCGCTTGGGTGATCTTCACCCGATGTATTTTTGATTTTAAAACTTCAATATTCATTTTAGCCTCCTACAGATATACCAGAGTACTAACGGACATACTATCGCAAGTGTTCCTGCTGCATAAATTTCACTTAGGATACAATAATATTATCAATCAACCGTACTTCGCCCACGTACGCCGCTACACAAAAGGCAATGACATCAGCTTCCATTTTCTCTTCCAGTATCTGAAAGTCGCGCATCCGTACCGCCTCAAAATATTCTACCCGAATATTAGCGTGCCTACTAAATTGGTTTATTGATTGTTCTTTAATAGTACTAAGGCTGACTCCTGATTCATACTGTTGCTGGGCAAAAAGTAACGTTTGATATAGTTGGGTGGCGACCTGCTTTTCTTCGAAGCTTAATCGCTGATTACGGGAAGAAAGTGCCAGCCCGGAAGATTCTCGAACGATGGGTACTGATATAATTTCTACCGGAATGAAAAATTCCTGAACCATTTGGCGAATAATCGCTAATTGCTGTAAATCTTTCTGTCCGAAGTAGGCCCGCTCTGGTTGCACAACATTGAGTAGCTTGGTTACTACCAGTCCTACTCCACTAAAGTGTCCCGGACGATGTTGACCTTCTAGCACATTATCCAAGTGCCCGAAACTTAACTGAAGTAGCTGCTGCTCTTCTCCGGGGTACATCACCTGGTTAGGTGGGTAAAACACCGCGTTACAGCCAATTTTTTCTAGAAACTTCAGGTCGTGTTCTAAGGTACGGGGGTACTTATTCAGATCATCTGGATTATTGAATTGGGTTGGGTTCACGTAGATGCTGCATATAGTCAGATCGTTATCTTGCAAAGAAGCTTTCAATAATTCCTGATGACCTTGGTGCAATGCCCCCATAGTCGGTACTAGTCCTATTTTTTGCTTAGAAGCTCGTTTCTGGGTAAAATTTCGTACGGAACTTACATCTTGTAACAATTTCATTATTACGGGTCAGAATGTACTTAGAGGGGCAAATTAACGCTTAAATAGGAGTAAAAGTGGAAATATGCTAATAATTTCGTACTTTTGCATTTGCATTCCACTTACATTTAAAATCCACGAAAATATGTCGAAACTCCGTATTCTTTATGTAGCTAGTGAGATTAATCCTTTTTTACAGACTTCTGAAGTAGCCGATTTTGTGCGAAAGTTACCGCAAGGCATGCAAGAGCGAGGGATGGAAATCCGGATTTTGGTGCCCCGTTTTGGGCTGATTAATGAGCGAAAGAACCGATTGCATGAAGTAGTACGTTTATCGGGAATTAATATTGCTGTAGGCGACGAGGAAAAGCCGCTAACTATTAAAGTAGCATCTATTCCTAACGCCAAGTTACAGGTTTATTTTATTGATAACGAAGACTACTTCCACCGTAAGTCCGTATTTTTTGATAAGCAAAATCGATTTCATGCCGATAACGACGAGCGCGCGATCTTCTTCTGCAAGGGGGTGATTGAAACCGTGAAGAAGCTAGGTTGGGCTCCGGATATTGTACACTGCAACGACTGGATGACTAGTCTGATTCCAATGTACTTGAAGGCCACGTACAAAAACGATCCACTATTTCATACTACCAAGACAGTTTTCACCGTTTACAACAACAAGTTTGAACACAAATTCAATACTGACCTTATTGAAAAGGTGAAAATGATGGACATTGAAGATAGCATGTTGGCTAATCTTCAATCAGCTGATTATGAAGGTTTTATCAAAATCGGAATGCAGTATTCTGATGCGGTAATTAAAGCCGAAGAAGAATACAGCGAAGATTTAGTTCAGCTTTTCGATGAGTTTAATAAAGATAAGAAAATTGATACCATTGAGCAGGGCGATGATTTATTGGACTCCTATTACAACCTCTATAATGACCTCGTTAGTTAAAAAAAAACTGGGGTGGCTGTTTTGGCTTACCCCGTTTCTTTTTTCGTGTGAGAGTGAAGAAATATTAAGTTTACCCCAAGAACCCGGCGACCAGACCTTAAGCCTTCTCTTTAAAGAAATACCTCTTAGCTATTCGGTAGTGCAGTTAGATTCGGTTAATACAAATCGACTGCCCAACGATGATTCTTACCGCTTTTTGGTAGGTATGTATAGAAGCGAGTTTTTTGGTGAAGTACAAGCAACCGCTTTCACTGAACTTGGCGTGGATACTCGCTCAGAAGTAACGGCAGAGGATCAGTACGACTCGCTAGTTTTAACGCTGGTAAACGATTATTTCTACGGTGATATAGACCAAGCTGTAAACCAGCGGGTTGGTATCTACCCATTACTCGATACATTAGCACGCACACCCTACTATCGCACTGACGAAATCCCGTTTAATCCGGTTTCATTAGCTGAACTTAGCTTTACTCCTAATCCTAAGGCGGATAGTATAGCTGATACGCTGAGAGTTCGGTTAGACAATGTTCTTGGTCGGGAGTTATTTGATTTAGCTCAAGCAGGTGCTGCTACTTTAAGTAGCGATAGTGCTTTTCAGGAATACTTTCCCGGAATTGCTATGTCATCACTGGCCGGAAATGGAGCTATTGTCGGATTTAACCCTACTCGGCTGCAACTATCCCTGTATTTTAGCACCAGTGCCGAAACCGAATCATCAGTGTACACTTTTAATGCGGAAAACGCTTTTAATAATATCTCGACAGATCGTTCGGGCACTCCACTGGCTGGGATAACTTCCGTAAATCAACGATCAACGGCAACTGACAATGGGTTTTATTTACAATCAGGTACTGGGTTGGTGCCTACACTTAGCCTTGAGCCTATTTTAAACTTTATTGATACGCTAGAAACAAGTACTGAAGCGCAGTTACGAGTCAACCGGGTAGAACTGTACATAGGAACTACAACGCAGGGCGAAGGACAGCCAATACCTAGCCAGATTGTTGCTTTTAGCTTTGAAGATGATTTTTCGCTGGTTATTGATACTATCCAAAGTGGCTTTAATCGGATACCAACTCCCAGAAGCCTACTGGTAGATGGTGTTCAGGCTCAGAATGGAGTATTTGCAGTTCCGCCTATAGAATCGGCGTATCAGATTTCGATTACGCAGTATACTCAAAATCTAATTGATGAATTCCCAGGTACAAGTACTGAATTTAGAATTCAACCCCCTCGGACTCAATTAGGTAGGCGATTAGGTGAAATTGTGGCTGAGCCAGATAGTGTTTTTGCTAAAGTATTCTATACTTTGTTAGAGTAGTTGTGAAGTGAACTCTAAGAGGCTATATATTTCAGAGATTTGCTTGAGCTTTATAAGCTGTTATGCCAGAGTGGGATCATGAAGTGTACGAACAATTTGGTGATCGGGTGCGGGTTCGGGTTTGTGCACTCTGCTTTCGTCACGATCATCTTCTGCTAATCTGGCACAAAGGAATAGCGAATGAGCAGTATTTTTTGGCTCCTCCGGGAGGGGGCATTCAGTTTGGTGAAACGGCTGAGCAGGCTTTAAGCCGAGAAGTAAAAGAGGAGACTGGACTCATAGTGCAGAAGGCTCAATTCTTATTCGTCTACGAGTATGTGGAGCCTCCTCTGCACGCGATTGAACTGTTTTTTGAGGCTGAAGTGTCTGAAGGCGACCCACAAATAGGAGAAGATCCGGAATTAGAATCTGGTGAACAGTTAATTCAGCAGGTGCGTTTTACTTCACCTCAAGAAATAAAGGATGAAATAACTAAGAAAAAAAACTGGTTTCACCAATTAATTCATCATTATCATCACCCTAAAGAGCTACTATCTTTGCGAGGGTATTTCAAATTTGATAATAAAACACGAAATTAGCGTGCTCATTATATTTGAGTATTCATTGAATTTTTTATCGTTACACTAAATTGCTAACCTATGAGCCTAACTAAAATTCTAACATTTGTCTTTCTGGCAATTGCAATAGGAATCGCTTATTATCTATTTGACCGTATTAAGTTTAGTATTGAAGAAGAAGAGCGTATTGCCACTGTTGAAGCTCAAGTAATTGACAAGCTGAAGTTTATTCGCGATGCTGAGTTACTTTACAAAGAAGCAAACGGACAGTACACTAGCGACTGGAATAAATTAATTAGCTTTTTAGATACTGGAAAATTATACATCGTACAGCGTCGTGAAATTACCACATTACTCGACTACGGAGCAGAGGAAACCACTATTGAGATTGATACACTTGATCAAATACCAGTGCGAGATACGCTATTTTATACTCCCGTATACGATAAATTTAAAATAGAAAATATTGCTTCCATACCGCATAGTGGTAAAAGGTTTAATCTTTTTGCTGATAAAATATCTCGCAACAATGTAGAAGTAGATGTCTTTGAAGTGGTAGATACTGCACCTGTAAACCCGGAGCGTCGTGGTGAGGAAAGCATTAAAGGCCCCTTACGCGTTGGTTCGCGCACCGAAGTGAATACCAGAGGTAACTGGGAGTAACCACTAACCGACAATTATAGACTTTGGCGCATTCTGTAGGAAACTATACACTAGTACGAAAAATAAAAGATCCTCAATTCAGCGTAGATCGTATTGATCGGTATGCCTTGATGCTACTCGCTGGGCCACAAAACTTTCAGTTTTGTGTAGTAGATGCCGATCAGCAACGCTGCCTGTTACTTGAGGATTATTCCTTTTCCGACGCGTCAGAAGATTTGGTTGGAACATATCGTGCCATTATTGAAGAACATCAAATTTTAATGGCCGGGTATTGGAAGAGCGTAAAGTTAGCGGTGAAAAGTTCGTACTTTACTTTGGTTCCTCAAGACTATTTTTCTGCAGAAAATCCCGCGCATTATCTTACTTTGGCGGTAGACCTTCCGGAAGAGAATTGCTTGGTATCATACCAAACTCATCAGCAAGCTAATGCAGCTATGGTATTCGGAGCCGATAAAGGATTGGTTAACCGGATCAAAAGCACCTATCCTTCACAAGATATTCAGTTGAAACACCTAGGGAGTGTTTTTATGGAAGGTGTACAACAACTGCCCTCGGGTTCACATTATCCAGTTATGCATCTTCATATTGATCGAGGGTGTCTAATTATGTTAGTGGCTGATAATGATAAGGTTATTCTCTACAATAGCTTTGCCTATCAGAGTTCGGGTGATGTAGTAAAATACACACTAACGGCTTTCCAAAAGCTAAACCTAGATCAAAATGAAACGAAATTGGTAGTATGGGGCAATATTCCGGCAAAATCTGATGAGTACGCTGCCCTGTACCGCTACATTCGCCAGCTTACGTTTGGGACGAAGCCTGATTTTCTGACATTTTCTCATGTATTTGATGAAGCTCCCGATCATCAATATTTTGATCTGTATAGCCTGCACGTTACTCAATAGGTAGTATGGCGCGAGTTGCCCTCTTTCCTGGCTCATTTGATCCATTCACCCTGGGGCACGAGGATATTGTCCGGCGCGGATTATCTTTATTTGACAAGATTGTAGTC
>CAKZPJ010000428.1 GCA_937138955.1 uncultured Flammeovirgaceae bacterium
TGCAGTAGTGAGGAACTTGTTCGTCAGACTTTTTTTTGGTAGCCATAATGGTAATAGGTTAGAGTTGATGACTTGAGAACAGTATTTTAAGGACAATATCGCAAAAGAAATAATTATCACTACTATCATGATAAATAGCATAGCCACATCAAAATTTACAGCTACTCCTCAATAATCAGGTACCATATTAATTGTTGACTATTGTTGCTGTAAGATGTAGTAAATATTAGTAAATGGTATTCGTGGTTTGTAACCAAGAGTATCCATTAAACTTAGCAGGCTGCTTTATGACGTAAAAAACTTAATTGGGTCGTTAGGTTTATTACCAACTGCAACTCAACCAATTCTCAAAAACTTGCTTCTCTGCTTCGGTAGCATCGTCGCGCTGGGCGATGGTGTATACTTTGAAGTAGCGGTCTTCTTGGGTGGTTAATTCTAACGTGCGGGTTTGCTGGTTTCGGACTATATCTAATTTTACGGTTTGATGCCCTGCTAGCAACTCTTCTACGCTATCCTGTATCTGAGTGCCATTGATAACCAATAGCTCGTCATTAAGAGCCAAGTGTTCATCCGCTACTGAACCAAATTCAATACGCTGGACCAGCCATTTTTCGCCCACTTTGTTCGCTCGAAACCCAAATGTTCCTTCGGAATGTAGCGCGTTTTCAGCGATATCTAATTGGCAGCCAACCTTGTACAGCAGTTGGTTCAGCGTAATCTCCATCGGTTCTTTACCGTAAATAAACCGATCGAAATAGTTGTCAATCTGACCGCCCGAGAGATCGTCTACCAGTTTTTGTACATCAGCCAGATGATAACCACATTCCTGCTTCCCAAAATAATCCCACAAATAGCGCATAAAGGTATCAAGCGAATGTTCTTGCTCAGTACAGTCTCGCAGGGTTAGATCTAATATTAGGCTAACCAAAGCACCTTTCACGTAAATAGAAACCTTGCGGTGCGGAATTCCGGCGCTGTAGCCATCAAGCCACAAATCAAAAGAAGACTCTACCAGCGAATGATTGAAGCGACCAAAATTCTCAAAGTGACGTTTGAAGAGTTTATTTAGCTCCAGAAAGTATTCTTCCTTGGTAATCACGCCACTACGTACCAAAAATAGGTCACCGTAGTAAGTAGTTACTCCCTCAGCAATAAATCCAGTAGGAAAATAATTCTCTTGGGTGTAATCATAGGGACACATCTCCTTCGGCCGGATACGAATAATATTCCAGGTATGAAACAGCTCATGAGAACTCACCCCCAGGAAATCGGCATATGTTGTACTGTTCTCTACAATCCCTTCACTCGGGCCTAAAGCAATCACCGTAGAGTTAAAATGCTCTACTCCGTGATACGCCCGATAGGGCAAAAACTGATACAAAAAATGATATTCATCAGCCGGAAATTCACCCATCATCTGTATCTGATTCTGGGTAAATGCTCGGAAACGGTTGATGGTCTGTTCCTCATTCAGCAGGCATTGGCCCTGAAACCAAAGATGAAAGCGGTGACCCGCCACTTCGTATTGCCAATGGGTCAGAGTAGGACTGGCAATGAGTGGGCTTTCGGCCAGATGATAGAAGCTAGGGGCTTCCAGGGTATGCGTATCCAACTTTTTAAGTCCGCACGCAATTTCATACTCCTGTGGTATTTTCAGATTAATATGGTAAGGTAGATCCAGTTGTTCTTCAGAGTAGAGCATACAATTCACAAAATTAATGTACAGTTGCTCATCATCCAGGTAGGTGCTACCTGCGTTCATTTCCGCCGCGTAGTAGTTATATTTCACTTGTATACTTTCAATACTTTCAGTATCTACTTCCCAGCGATCTTTGGTTACTTTGCGGAAGGGGACAAGCTGTCCGTTAGCATCGGTAACCGTAAATTTCTGAATGTTTTTAGCAAAGTTTCCTAGTTCGTAGCGACCTGGTCGCCAAGCCGGAAGCTGCAAGTAGGTTTTATCCTGATCCAAATCAGAGAACGTAAGTTCAAAATCAAGCCAGTGCTGATGTGGCTTTTGGTAAGATACGGTGCAGTTAATCATAGATTATAAAGATAATTTTAAGATGTAGTGTTTGAATTTCGACGTATTCCTGTGTTCTTGTGTTCAGGTTTTGGGGTTTTGAGTTCTAAGCTGACCAAACATACACGAACGCGCGAAAAATGAACTGGGATTTTATTTGGGTAGGTATTGGTGGATTTCTAGGAAGTATAGCTCGCTATGGTGTCGGGCTGGGGGTGAACCGCTACTGGAATAATGCTTTTCCGTTAGGCACTTTTCTCGTTAATGTAGCGGGGTGCTTTCTGATTGGTCTATTGTTTGGCGGATGGCTTAAAGGCTATCTGACTGATACCCATAGTCGCTTATGGATTGCCGGATTCTGCGGTGGATTCACAACTTTTTCCTCGTTTTCTTACGAAGCGCTTACTTTATTAGAGAATGGAAAAATTGTGCCCTGGGGAATGTACGTCTTAAGCAGCGTAGTTCTGGGAATGCTGGCCACTTGGGGAGGAATAACTATAATTCGGCTAAATTAAACCTGTTGTCGCTCTTATTTACTATAGTTATGCCGACGTAAGTCTTTCACAAACTGCGACCAGCGCATTGGGTTTAGAAAGTTGTTGGGAGGAACCAGTCCCCATTGGGCGTTATACATACGGGTGATACCTTCGGTTGGGTTTGTAGGTTGGTACTTACCTAAAATAATGTCCTCTTCTAAAATAGCTCCAAGTTCTGACCGTAAGTCTTCGGTTCTTTCCTCAAAGTCAAGTTGACGATCGCTGAACGATTCCATAAATTCGCTGGTGGTAGGTAGCGAATAGACCAATACTTCTTCCAAAACAATGGTATCTCGCACCATCCCCTGCACTACCGAGTACTGTTGGCCTTCCAAGAAGTCAGGCACCACAAACCGAGCGGTTTTATAACCCACATTAGAGAAAACAATGGTATCTTTGGGGAAGACGTCAAGACTAAAGTATCCCACACTGTCACTAATAGTGCCTTCGGAGAGTTGATTGTCGTAGACGGTAACGTAAGGTAAAGCGGTGATGCTATCCATTGAAAAAACTACTCCGCTAATCGTAATAGGATCGTTACTGCCGAGGTCGCTAATATCTTGAGCGTTGGTAGTCAAGATAGTTAGGTAAGCAATTGCTGAAAAAATAAATATGCGAGTCATGACCCTAATCTGATGATAATACCTAAAATAAAAAAATCAACCCTAAAAATAATTTCTAGGGCTGATCTTTAAGAAGTATTAAGTTAAGGGTGAAATTCAAGACAAATTATCCTTATCAAGAAGGATAATCTGAATGGTGTCGCTTATTGTTTCAAGTAAGGTTGTACTTGCACTTAAACTAGTAAGAAAAAAAGTGCCAGTTCTAGGGTAATTGCATAATATTCTGTTAATCAGACTTTTGTAAGAATTAACTCAATAAAGTAATAAAATATTTCGTAGGAATTAGCAACACCCGCTACTCATTATGGGGAATTATTCCTCAATTTCGCCAATGAAGCCACCCAGATAGAACTGTTTTCTTTGATGGTACGTATTTTTCTCAGTGAATTGTTAAATTAGTCTATGGGTTCTAAAAGGTCATCTACACTACGTTCCAAGGTAGTAATTGGGTTTGTACTGGTTTTTTCAGCTTTGCTCTTTGCGGCCTATATCTCCTACGAAAGCTTCACCGAACTACAGCAGGCTTCTCAAACCATCTCTCAACCTGATCAGAAAATTAAGCGGATTGATAGCATTCTTATAGCGGTTACCACCACTGAAAATACGCTTCAAGAGTATTCAGTACTTAGTTCATCTGATAAATTAGGTGAAGCTTCTAAAAAATTGGGTCTGTACTACGAACAAATTAAAGAAGTAGAGAGAATTATTGGCTCGCTAGAGAGTGAGACGGAGAATGAAGAATATACGCTAGACTCGGTGGTAAACTTGATTCGCGATAAGCTAGTGAGTTTAGATGCTTTTCGGGAGATTGAAGAACAGCGGGACGATTTTGATTTCTACAATCAGGCTTTGTCCGAACTGGAAAGCGAAGTTTCTACGATAGCATCTCGACGTAATGCGCCTCATTTTCTGGAAGATACTGCTCGGCAAAATATTGATATTCGGATAGATAATCAGGATTTTATACGTGAGTATTTCTCTCGAGAGAAGGAGGGGCAACCTTTTGCCGATGTTGAGCAAAAAGAAATCACATTGTCTCCTGATTCCGTTCGGCAATTGTTACGCCAAGTGCGCAATGGTCAGACTAGGCGTCAACAGCAAATGGATCAACAAGAATTAACTTACCTCCAGAATAACGCCCAAGTAATGGGTAGTATCTACGAGCTGGTGGGACAACTCAAAGAGCAGGAACAGTCTCGTTCGCAAGAGCGAGTGTCCGAAGCTCGTTCGGCTATGGATGAAGCCATCATTCGAATTGCCATTATCCTAATCGTAGCTTTCTTAAGTACGATTCTTATTGTCTATCTGATCTTAGCTGATATCACTCGTAGTGAGTTTTACCGTAATAGACTGTTGGTCGCCAAATCAAATGCTGAACGTTTGGCGCGGGTTAAAGAGGATTTTTTAGCTAATATGAGCCACGAAATTCGTACTCCGCTCACCGCTATTTTGGGGTTTACAGAGCAGCTTAAATTTTCTCAACTTAATACTAAGCAGCAAAAGTACGTAGGCGCCTTAGATAGTTCTTCCCGGCACTTAATGTCTTTGGTGAATGATATTCTAGATTTTTCTAAAATTGAGGCAGGTAAAATTAGTTTCGAAAATGAACCTTTTGATGTAGTACGGCTAATTAGCGAGGTAAAGCATGATCTGGAGTTAATGGCGGATGAAAAACGGTTGGATCTACGCTACAGTATCAGAGGGGATGAACACAAATATCTGCTGGGTGATGCTTTTCGGCTGAAACAGGTACTGTATAACTTGGTATCAAATGCACTGAAGTTTACTCATCAGGGTGAAGTGCTTATTATGGCTAAATTAGCGTCAGTATCAAACCAAAAAACGGAGCTAACCCTAGAAGTAATTGATACCGGTATTGGGATTCCCAAAGAGAAACAAGCCTCTATTTTTGATGCTTTTCACCAGTCTGATCTGTCAACTACGCGTAAATACGGCGGAACTGGTCTGGGACTGGCAATATGCAAAAAAATTGTAGAGGGGCAGGGAGGGAGCTTATCCGTAGATAGTAATGAGGAAGCTGGTAGTATCTTTCGGGTTATTATTCAGTACAGTGCGGCATCAGATATCATTGTTGATGAAAATGCTGAAGAAAAGAATACGTTTGATCTACTATATCCCGATGGGGAAGCTCTGATAATTGATGATAATCCATTAAACGTTACGCTGCTAGAATTGGCGTTGAGTGCGCGAGACATAAAATCAGTTTGCTGTCATTCGGGACAAGAGGCACTAGAGGCAGCAGAAGAGCAGGTTTTTGATCTTATCTTCTGTGATCTACATATGCCGGAAATGGACGGCGCTCAGGTAATTCAGGCACTGGAAGAAAACCCCTTAGTGAAATCCTATTCTACTCCTATCATTGCTTTTACCGCTAATATCCGAACCGAAGAGAGGCTGAAGTATGAGAAGATTGGAGTACAAGATTTTTTGCTAAAACCTTTTAGTCAACTTCAGCTAGGTAAGTTACTCCAAAAGTATTTATCAGAAATAAGCATAGAACCAAGCAAAAGTTCAATGGCACCACCTCAGGCCGAGTCGCTGCCTCAAGATCAACCTGAATCCGTAATCTCTCTAGATAATGTTCGTCAGTTTACGGGTAATGATACTGAAGCCTTAACTCTTTATCTCAAAACCTTTATCCATACCGCTCAAGAAGCTGACCAACAACTTCGGTTAGCACTAAAAGAAGAGTCGGCCGAACGGGTTTCATTTTACGCTCATAAGTTAGTATCGCAGGTAGAACTGCTTCAATCGGTAGAGTTAACCCGACAGCTAAAGTACCTAGAAAGCACTGCTTCTTCTACTTCGTGGGATAATCAGTTAGCAACGGGAGTAGAGAAAGCAATCATTATGATTAATACCTTGATACGTTTGATAAACAAAGAAGTATCGGCAGTAGAATCATCCGCGGTAGATGTAGATAGCGAGTAGGTAGTCTATTCTAAATTATAACGCTTTAGCTTATTATACAGAGTCTTACGATCTATATTCAAGACTTTGGCTGCTTGGGTTTTGTTGTATCGTACTTTTATTAGAGTCTCTTCAATTAAAGCCTTCTCTGTTTTTTCTTGAATCGCTTTCAGGTCGGGATTGCTATAGTTTGGAACAAGAAGGGTTTCTGAAGTAGCGGCAACTGTAGCCGGTGATGTGATCTCGGGCGGTAAAACTGCTGGTACGATAATATCTTCAGGTGTTAGTAATACTGCGCGCCGAATAACATTCTTTAGCTCCCGAATATTACCAGGCCAGAAGTAGGACTGCAATTTCTCGACAACTTCGGGCGTAAATCCGCTCACATTTCTATTGAGTTCTTGATTAGACTGTCGGAGAAAGTGATCTAGAAATAGAGGAATGTCTTGTACTCGATCCCGCAATGGTGGAACTGAAATCTGGAATTCATTTAAGCGGTGGAATAAATCTTCGCGGAAATGACCATCTTTAGCGGCTTTCTCCAGGTTTTCATTGGTTGCCACAATGAGGCGAACATCTACTTTAATATCTTTAGTACTACCCACTTGACGTACGGTACGTTCTTGAATAGCACGTAGCAATTTAATCTGATTTTCATAGGATAGGTTGCCGATTTCATCTAAAAATAGTGTGCCGCCGTTCGCTGCCTGAAACTGCCCCTCTTTATCGTGCAGGGCACCAGTAAACGATCCTTTTAAATGCCCGAACAGTTCGCTGGCAGCCAATTCTTCCGATAAGGCACCACAATCTACGGCTACAAATGGTTTTTTACTCCGCTCACTCTTTTGATGGATCAAACGTGATACGTATTCTTTACCCGTGCCACTCTCTCCCAGTACAATAACTGAAATATTCGTAGGAGCAACGAGCTCAATATGCTTTTTAACTTCTTGCGAACTGGTGCTTACACCTTGAACGAACGGTAGAGAAGTAGAAGGGGCCGACGGTTTAGTCAGAATAGCAGTTGGAGAAGCTTCTGAAGTTTTTTTATGCAGAGCATCCCGCATAGAAAGCAAAATCTCATCGGGATTAATGGGCTTAGTGACATACTCAAAAGCACCTAGTTGCATTGCTTTTACCGCTGTCTTTATGTTGGCATAGTTGGTCATGATGATGACCGGAATATTAAAGTATCGCTTTTTAATATTTTTTAGTAGCTCTAAGCCATCCATATCTGGAAGCCGATAATCGATCAAGATAATATCGAAAGTATGATCATATACCGCCCGGATGCCTTCCTTGGCTGAGTAGGCTTCTTGAGTTTCATATTTATTTTTTTTCAGAAAGTTGCAAAGAAGCGTACAGAAAGAAGGATCGTCGTCAATGATAAGTACTCGGGACATTCGCGATAGGTGAATTACTTACGTCAATTTATCAATTAATTTACAAATATATACTGATTATCAATTTTTGAGAAATGCGGAAAGTTATTTTAGAAGCTATTTGGGTCAGAGTAGCTGTAGAAAGTATTCTAAAAAAACGTTTATCAGAACATTTTAGTTTGGATACTGATCACCAAAAAAAGGCCCCTAATCAAATCAGGGGCCTTACTAGAGGAAAAAAATGGCGTTTATCGTTCTATTTCTTCACCTTGATCATTGT
>CAKZPJ010000429.1 GCA_937138955.1 uncultured Flammeovirgaceae bacterium
AATTACCACCGGCTCATTGTACGACTCTAACTCATTTCTTCCGGGACGAATACCGCGACCACGTTTGGTATAATCCATGTACACCGGAATTTCTTGTTTAATAATTTCGTCGGTATCGCGCACGCCTCCGGCAGCAATGATACCTACGGCCCCCTGTCGTTTCCAGACCATACTATTATTTGAGCCTACCGTACCGGTATCACCATCGTCAGCATTATCGATTACCACTCCGTGGCCGGGTTGTAACTCCTCAATGAAAGGCTCACCCGAAAGGTTAGTGTACCACTGATCACGCCACTTTTTATACTCTTCTCGCGAGACTTCGCCCAAACTTTCTAGCCGTTGGGTAGGTAAGTAGCGCACTGTAAAGTTAATTCCCACTAATTGATGAGAAAACTCGTCAATATCTTTCCAGAGAGGAGCGATTTTGGGATCTATCAGTCCCACATCCTTCAGACCAACCATATCCATTCCGTTGGCTACATCGGCCACTCGTAGCCCTTCGTACAGTTTTAGTAATTGCTCATTGCTTACTTCAGATTGATTCTGAGCTGATAGATTAAAAATTAAAAACGTTAGCGTAATGAAGAGGATCTGTCTCATTAGACTGTTCAGTTATGTAATTAAATGATGTAGTAATATAGTAGGGTAGGATGTCATCGAATAAATACCCACTCTTGCTCCGAAGATAGCGAATCACTGTATTCATAGCCACCGTCGGTGAAAGTTTTTAATTGCTCGGGTTTATCAATTGCCTCGCGAATAATGAAATTAGTCATTTTACCCCGCGCCCGTTTGGCGTAGATTGCGACCACTTTATACTTACCGTCTTTATGTTCCTTGAATACGGGAGTTATCACTTCTCCGGCTAATTGTTTGGTGTCGATAGATTTGAAATACTCATTAGAAGCCAGATTCACCAGTACCGGGGTATTTTGTGTTTTCAGAGCATCACTAAGCTGTTCAGTGATACGATCGCCCCAAAACTTGTACAGGTTTTCACCCCGAGGGTTCTCCAGTGAAGTCTTCATTTCTAGCCGGTAGGGCTGCATTAAATCCAGGGGGCGTAATAGGCCGTACAGTCCCGAGATAACTCGAAGGTGATCTTGGGCAAAAGCAAACTCCTGTTCAGTGTATTTATCTACTGCAATATCGGTGTACACATCGCCCTTAAATGCCAATAAGGACTGCCGAGCATTCTCCTGAGTAAATGGTAAAGAGAAATGTTGAAATCGCTCGTGATTGAGAGTGGCAATCTTTTCACTTACTCCCATCAGTTGGGCAATATCGTTTACTGACTTTTTCTTTAATTCCTGCATGAGCTTTTCCGATTCGTTTAGCAGAGCTGGAATGCTGTTAGGCAGCTTACTGACATCGATAGAGCTATCGGAAAAATCTTGAGTTTTGGAAGGAGATAGGATAGTGAGCATGTTTTTTAGTTGAAATTTTACAGGAAATAATGGACAATTGATCTTCCGAACCTTTACCTAGAAGGTAAAACTGTAAGAGAGACCTTCAAAAATAGTAAAGAAAAGTGTAAACGATAATTTTAGGCTACTGACGTATATCGGGCTTGCCTACTCCGGCTGATTAGATGAAACCGAAGGGTTAATAATACTGCTGCGATGGTTAGACTGAGCAACAGTCCTACCCATACTCCTTGCGGTCCCCACCCTAGCCCAAAAGCAAACCCGTAGCCAGTGGGCAAGCCAATCACCCAGTAAGCAATGAGGGTGATGATAGTTGGTATCTTCACATCGGCCATGCCGCGTAGTGCTCCTAAGGCTACCGCCTGACATCCGTCCGATAGTTGAAAAAACGCAGAGATAATCAGCAGCGAACCCGCCAGTTCAACTACGGGAAGCTCATCAATATACAGCGAAGGTAGCCAGTGGTTCAGCGTGATAAAGGCTAAAGCAGAAAAGCTCATCAATACTAAACTCATCAGAATAGCACTAAACCCCACCCGGCGCAGGTTAGGAAAGTCTTTCTGTCCCAACTGGTTTCCGACTCGCACGGTAGCCGCCGCAGCTAATCCGGTAGCTACCATATAACTAACTGCTGATAAGTTGAGCGCAATCTGATGAGCCGCCAAGGCAGTAGCTCCTAACCAACCCATCATAATAGAAGCAGCGGCAAATGCCCCTACTTCAAAGATATATTGCAGGCCTGTAGGTACACCAATTTTTAGCATCTTGACGAATAAGGAAGAGCGCACTCCTGCTAACAACTTTTCTACAGTAGGGAACCACCGAGCCCGTAGCACGTACCAGCCTATTGCGATTGCCATCAGAAT
>CAKZPJ010000430.1 GCA_937138955.1 uncultured Flammeovirgaceae bacterium
CTAAAGCAGAGTAATTTATTTGAATCACTCAACCTACGCTACTTTGGTCCAGTAGATGGACACGACGTAAACCACCTGGTAAGCGTAATGGAGGATCTGAAAAAGATTCCTGGTCCCAAAATCCTACACTGTGTTACCGTCAAAGGCAAAGGCTATCTACAAGCTGAAAAAGATCAGACCAAGTGGCACGCTCCCGGTAAGTTTGATAAACTGACCGGTGAAATTCGTAAGAAAGTGTACGATACGCCTCAGCCTCCCAAATATCAGCATGTATTCGGCGAAACTATTGTGGAGCTTGCTAAGCAAAACGAGAAGATTGTTGGTATTACCCCAGCAATGCCTTCGGGCTCTTCTATGAATATTATGATGAGGGAGATGCCTGACCGCGCTTTTGATGTGGGCATTGCCGAGCAACATGCAGTTACCTTTTCGGCGGGACTGGCTACGCAAGGGTTGACTCCATTTTGCAACATCTACAGCACCTTTATGCAGCGGGCCTACGATCAGGTTGTTCATGATGTATGCATTCAGAAACTTCCAGTAATTTTCTGCCTGGATCGAGCCGGAATTGCCGGAGCTGATGGTCCCACCCACCACGGAGCTTATGACTTGGCATACATGCGTTGCTTACCTAATATTGTGGTTTCCGCACCTATGAACGAAGCAGAATTGCGGAACTTAATGTATACGGCTACACTATATAAAGATGGTGCCTTCTCTATTCGCTATCCTCGGGGCCAAGGAGTTATGTCAAGTTGGCGAACTCCGGTAGAAGAGGTTTCGGTAGGCACAGGACGGTGTGTACAAGACGGTGAAGAAGTGGCGATACTTACTATCGGCCATGTGGGTAATTATGCAGTAGAAGCCTGTGAAGTTTTAGAAAAAGAAGGGTTGCGTCCGGCTCACTATGATCTTCGCTTTGTGAAACCGTTAGATGAAACACTGCTACACGAGGTATTCTCTAAGTTTCAGCGAGTGGTTACTGTAGAAGACGGCTGCTTACCAGGTGGTTTTGGTAGTGCCGTTCTAGAATTTATGGTAGATCAGGGATACACTGCTTCGGTAAAACGA
This sequence comes from uncultured Flammeovirgaceae bacterium, assembly GCA_937138955.1. Taxonomy (GTDB): domain Bacteria; phylum Bacteroidota; class Bacteroidia; order Cytophagales; family Cyclobacteriaceae; genus Tunicatimonas. The sequence continues at coordinate 1,072 of CAKZPJ010000430.1, forward strand.
TTAGGAATGCCTGACCGGGTTATTGAGCACGGTGAGCAAATACAGCTACATACTGAGTGTGGTTACGATCCAGCAAGTATCGCACAAGAAGTCCGGTTATTAGCGGGGATCGCTGTCTAGTTTTCAGTAACTTTTTCCACTTGACTAGTTGCGCGAGTTATGTACCCAATTACCTTTTTGTTGGCGATAATTTGATAGTGACCCATTCTTTGAGTGCGAACAAAAGTTGCATTCGGTACTACTGACCAAAGTTCTTCTCCTTTAGCAATGGGCACAGTTTGATCGTCCTCGTCGTAAATTAGATGAATACTGCTTTCAATAGTTTTAAGCTTCTTCCGTAAATCGAAGTAGTCTACAGATTGATGGTAGTACCTCTCTATAAAGTTACAAAACCGATCATATACATTTTCGTTGCACCCAGCTTGTTCAATAATATCGTGAAAGAAGTACCGCACGTAGGGTGGAAATGCCATAAGAATTAAGTGCGTGGGGTGTAAATCAGGGGTGATCTCGGTCATTACCATTCCGGCAGCCAGACCACCTAAGGAGTAGCCGATCACAGTGTGGTATGGCGCATTTTTAATGTAGTGGTCTTTGAATACCTCAATAAATTCAGGTAAAGCGGTAGTTTCACCTTCCGAGTTTCCGTGCGCTTTCATATCAATACCTTCTACGACATACCCCTGCTCTACCAATGCTTCAATCATTCGGCGAAAATCAGCCGCCTTGGATCGCCAGCCGTGGCAAAGCAATACTTTTGGTCCTGATGTGCCCCAACGATAAGTAACAATTTTACACCCCTTATAATTAGTAGTAATTACAGCAGCTTTTTCTACCAACGCTGACTGAGCTTCTGAAAAGCGAGCTTTTCCCGGACGAACGAAATGCTGCCAAATAATTTGAGCTACTTTTCCGGGAGCCAAGTGTTGGAGTACTGGTAAGCTCTTTTTTAAAAAGACAAGTTCCCAATTAGATTTGGGCGGATGCGATGCGGGACGACCAGTATTTTTCCCATCGCCTTTAATAAGAATCGGCTTCTTCATATATAAATACCAATCGGTTTTTAAAAGTATAGTTATAGTGAGTATTGGTCAATTAGGTCAGTTAAAAATCGGCTCATACTAAGAAAGGAATCTTTATCCCCTTCTACTCTCGATACCATTATAGCTCCTTCAATAGCTCCATAAAATAGCATTACGAAGCCATCTATGTTTAAATCTTTACGCAACTGTTTCTCTAAAATGCCCCGGTGCACAATCTGCCTAAGCGAATCTTTAATTTTGGCTATTAGTCGGACTACTTTAGTTCGTAACAGAGGATGGCTATCATCAGCCTCTACCGCCGAGTTTAGTACGGGACAACCACCTGGAATTGGCGGATTTGGTACATATTCCTCATAATAGTGAAGAATTGCCTTTAACTTTAGGGGAGCAGTAGAAGCTCCTCGAATGCATTCGCGAACATTGCCTAAAACAATCTCCACCGCATAGTCGAATGCAGCAAAGGCAACTTCATCTTTACTATCAAAATTAGCATAAATTGCCCCTTTAGTGATTCCGGTAGCGGCGGTAATATCAGATAATGAAGTTGCCTGATACCCTTTGGTATTAAACAAGGCGAGCGATTTATTGATAATTAGCCTACGAGTAGCTTCGGGATTTCTCATAATATTCGCAACAAAGATACCGATCGGTATTTAAATATGCAATCCAATGGTCCCTAATTTGCTTAAGCTATAGGATAATAAATCCTATCGTTCGAAAGCAACTGAGGAAGGAAACAATAACTTGACTTAAAGCAGTAATTTGACTGGCGAGAGAGTTTTGCTTTACAAATATTTTAAGCACAGGTTTTCACTACAAACTATTGAAGATTGCTAAAAACAAAGCGGGGTACTTCGCAGGCTTAGCTAGGCTTACAACAGTACAATTCTGATAGGAAGAATCGAAGGATATTAAGAATTTATTTCATTACCAGCCAAAGTATGAGATAGATAATACCGGGGGAACCCACACCAATGATAGCCGCAATAGCGAAGACAATTCGTACTAGGGTAGCATCCCAACCAAAGTGATTAGCCAAGCCGCCACAAACGCCCGCAATAATTTTATTATGATAAGATAAGGTGAGTTTTGCCATGTTTATAATAGGTTATGAAGTTGTTTATAATTGAAGTGGAAGTGGTAATTCATACTTCTTCGTTTGTAAGTATACTCAAAACAGATTGTACTTTTGCTTCAGTGTGATTGAGGGCATTTTGATACTTTCTACATTCATATATTGCCGGAAAATACAATGCAATTAAAATCCCAACTGTCATCGCCAAATTATTAAATGGAAAGAAGGGGAAACTACCAGTAATAATTATCAGCATACCTACATAAATTCCTAGCATTCCCCAAATAGTGTACGAACCATAGTAGAATTTTAGCTTCTTGATGTATGTCTGACAACGTTCTAGTTGTTCAGCCAAAGTTTCAAGTTCGCTTATTTTGTCCTTTATTATCGCTAATTCTCTATCTCGAAAGTAGTGAAATACGCTGATCGACACGATGATGATGCAGCCTACTTTGGCTACTATTGAGGATAAAAAAAAGAATAGAATAGCAGGGACGAGAGCTATAATTGGTACTATAAAATTCCCCTTAAATATAGAGCTAATATACCTATCCATCGCTAGCAAATCATTCTTCAAATCAGCAAAGGTAGCAGCGTTGGCTCCGGTGCTAGAGCTAGTATGATTTTCAATGTAGGCAGGATTCACCATTGCAGGTTTTGTATAGTTAGACAGAAATCTACTATTGTATACGGTGAAACTACGAAATAGTGTTACGCTGCCTCTAAATCGCTACTTCTTCTTGGTACTGTTGGTATACGGAAGTGATACCTTCTCGCAGGTCAATCTTATGCTTCCAGCCGTAGCTATGGAGCTTGCTTACGTCCATTAGTTTGCGAGGGGTGCCGTCCGGTTTGGAAGTATCGTGGGTTATCTCACCTTCAAAACCTACAATATCTTTAATGAGTAGAGCCAAATCTTTGATAGCAATATCTTCGCCAGTACCAATATTCACCAACTCGGGTTCGCTGTAGTGCTCCATCAAATAAACACAAGCTTCGGCCAGATCATCTACGTGCAAAAACTCCCGCTTGGGGCTGCCGGTTCCCCAGATTTCTACATTCTCAGCATTGCTTTCTTTCGCTTCGTGAAACTTACGGATCAGAGCGGGTAATACGTGAGAGTTATTGAGATCGTAGTTATCGTTAGGCCCATACAAATTGGTCGGCATGGAAGAGATAAAATCACACCCATACTGGGCTCGGTAATTTTCACACAGCTTGATTCCGGCAATTTTGGCAATAGCGTAAGGTTCGTTAGTAGATTCTAGTGTTCCCGTGAGCAAGTATTCCTCTTTCAAAGGCTGATCAGCCATCTTAGGATAGATGCAGGATGAACCCAAGAACTGCAACTTCTTCACCCCTTGCACATAACTCTGGTGAATCACATTATTCTGAATCATCAGGTTATCGTACAGAAACTCACCCCGATAGGTGTTATTCGCGTGAATTCCACCTACTTTGGCTGCTGCCAAAAATACGTACTTGGGTTTCTCTGCGGCGAAAAAATCAGCGACAGCTTGCTGATTACGTAAGTCCAGCTCCGCCGAACGTCGGGTTACAAAATTATGATACCCTTTGCTTTGTAAGTTCCGCATAATAGCGGAGCCAACCATCCCACGATGACCGGCAATATAAATTTTAGCTTCTTTTTCCAAAGTAGATAGATTAATATGTTGACCGTACTTAGTCGTTAGCAATTAAACTCCGAGCACCTTTCCTGATTTTTTCTACGTCAATACTATTCATCAAGTGGTTCCGGTCGTACTTTCCTTCGAATATTTCTACGCAGGCATTATCTAGCGCCTCTTCAAAAGCTTCCTCAACAATTTCGTTTAGCTCAGCTTCACTCGCATAATAGCCGCCAGTTTTTCGCCGTTTATTTACTCGTTTGATAGCTCGAACTGCATTTCTGACGGATAAATCCCACGACGTAGTAGTACGAGATTCTGCTTGTTGCTTAATGAGATGAATGAGCAAAATGACAGTATAGCTATAAACTTTATTGAGCTTATCTTCCTTACTCATTTCCTCTAACTCGTCTACCAAACGAAGTGCAGTCGCATAATTTTTCTTTTGAATGTGCTGGCGTAACGTTGCAAGTTCTTCCATAAGATTTTGATCTTATAAAGATAACCACACCTCGTTCAAAATCATTCGTGGTAGTTGAATACTTTATGACCACCCTTCAGTAAGAATTTATCTCGCTTAAATAGCTCGATATCCGACTGAACCATATCCTCAACCAATCCTTTTAAATCGTATTCTAATTCCCAGCCCAACTGCTCTTTCGCTTTGGTCGGGTCGCCAATCAGCAGTTCTACTTCGGTAGGGCGATAGTAAGTAGGATCTACCTGAACGACTACCTTACCCTCTGGCAGTTGGTAATCAGGATTAGTGCAGCTAACTACTTTACCTACTTCATTCTCCGCCATCCCTTCGAATGCTAATTCAATACCGAGTTCGGCGAACGACATTTTTACAAAGTCACGCACCGTAGTGGTCATTCCGGTGGCAATCACGTAGTCTTCGGCTACTTCTTGCTGCAAGATAAGCCACATGGCTTGTACGTAGTCTTTGGCGTGGCCCCAGTCTCGCTTAGCATCCATGTTCCCTAAGTAGCAGCAATCTTGTAAACCTAGGGCAATTCGGGCCGCCGCTCGGGTAATTTTGCGGGTCACGAATGTTTCACCCCGCAGTGGTGATTCGTGGTTGAAAAGAATTCCGTTAACCGCGTACATATCGTAGGCTTCGCGGTAGTTTACCGTAATCCAGTAGCCGTACATTTTTGCTACGGCGTAAGGCGAACGAGGATAAAATGGAGTCTTTTCACTCTGGGGTACTTCTTGTACTAATCCGTAAAGCTCCGAGGTAGAAGCTTGGTAGATCTTCGTCTTTTTCTCTAATCCTAAAATGCGCACTGCTTCCAGAATACGGAGGGTTCCTAAACCATCTACATTAGCGGTATATTCCGGCGTATCGAAGCTCACTTTTACGTGCGACATCGCTCCCAGATTGTAAATCTCGTCGGGTTGCACTTCTTGCACAATCCGAATAATATTGGTAGAATCAGTCAGATCCCCGTAGTGAAGTTTCAACCGAAGATCTTTCTCGTGTGGGTCTTGATAGAGGTGATCAATCCGGTCGGTGTTAAACAATGAAGTACGTCGTTTGATACCGTGTACTTCGTAGCCTTTCTCCAACAGTAGCTCCGTAAGGTATGCGCCGTCCTGTCCGGTCACACCGGTAATAAGTGCCTTTTTCATAATTCTATACGTATGCGGTTAAACCTTTTTCTTTAATATCATTGAGGAACTTTTTTACCATCTGCTCTTCATCTTTGCTGCAAATCATCAGAGCATCGTCAGTCATTACTACTATGTAGTTTTCTAACCCTTGCACCACTCCAATTTTATCTTTCGGAACTTTAATAAAAGAGTTGCTGGTATTGTAGGTCATCACCTCACCTAATAAGCTATTCCCGTGATCGTCTTTTTCTTGCTCACCATCAATGGATTTCCAGGTTCCTAAATCAGTCCAGCCAATATCAGCGGGCATTACATAAACATTGTCGGCTTTCTCCATTACTCCATAATCTATAGAAATATTTTTGCATT
>CAKZPJ010000431.1 GCA_937138955.1 uncultured Flammeovirgaceae bacterium
GTAATTCCAACTATCGCTCCCGCGAAGTAGGAGAAGCGATGCGAAATCTGGATGACGCCCGCGTAATCTGGCTTTTATACCCTACGACCGATGTACAGGCACCCCTAAAGCCCGATTTGAAAAAGTCGCCCAAACTTCAGTTTTTAGATACTGGTCTGATCAACCATGTTCTGGGTATTCAGGCGGAAATGCTGCGACTTCAGGATATGAGTCAGGCGTATAAAGGAGGTATCATTCCGCACCTCATTACACAGGAACTCATCTCTCTGAATAGTATCAACGACCAAAAGCCTCATTTTTGGGTACGGGGAAAAAGCAGGCTTCCTCCGAAGTTGATTTGCTGTATGATTACCAGGGGCAGGTGATTCCAGTTGAAATTAAATCGGGTGGAACCGGCAGTTTAAAATCTTTGCATCAGTTTGTAGACCGGGCCCAGCATCCGTGCACTATCCGACTTTATGCGGGAGAATTCAACATTAGTCGAACCAACACCCGAGAAGGAACGTCTTTTCTATTGATGAATATGCCTTACTATCTGGGAACTAAACTGCCCGAATACATTGAATGGTTCATGAACAATCACGCCTTATGACGGACTCATCATTACTTTCGAAAGTATGGAATTTTGCTCACGTGGTGCGCGGCTATGGTGAATATCTGGAACAGATCACCTATCTGCTGTTTCTAAATATGGCTGACGAAATGGCTCAGCCGTCCACGGTGGTACAATTCGCCCGCTATAATCATTTTCGCTTCGTATTCACTTAAAACTACCCCATATTTTCGCAACAGAGTCACTACTGCAAATTAGTGTTGAATGCCATACTTTTATTGATGAGAGTTCGTATTCTCTTCACCACACTAACCCCCTGTACTATCTGCATTTTAAAAGAATAGCTGTAATTTTTTAAGTACGCTTTATGTACTGGTGCTCTTGATCTCATAGCCTTACTTTTGATGTATCGTTATCTTAGGACAAGTCAGACGTATAAAAAAGCCATCTCATGAGACGGCTTTTTTTATTGCTCAAAATCTAATCTCCCCCTGAATCTTCGCTTCTCGTCAACTCCTGTAACTCAATCTTTTACAGTTGTGCTTATTTGGTACATCAGCATTTTGCTGCCGCAATATGTCACGCTTTTATTCCGAGACGAATACTCTATTTTTAGTGAAAGAGTACAGAGAATAGACATAAAACGGCGGGTTTCTATTGGTAAAGTGCAATTAATCCTGGATAGAAATTAAATAGTACTACCCTGCTCTCCCAACAAAATCGCCGAAGAATATCCTGGCTGTAAACCGAAAATTAAGAAAAAATTGCAGTGTACCATTTTAAGGGAAAACTACAAGGTAATTCAGAAAACGCTAAAGCCTACAATGATGATAAAAGGCAACACTTATATGAATATGAAAGAATTATATCTGATTAGTCTGTTGTGCTTAGGGTTCAGTCAGGTGCTCGTAGCTCAATGTCCTGTACTGATAAAGCATGAGGCCACTCATAGTGGGTTAGATACGAATGGAAGTAGCTTAAGATTTTTTCTCCAAAATGAAGATGGCTCTTCGTATAAGGCCGGACTAGAAAAGCATGAATACAGCTTATGGGATAAAACTACTAGAAGGTATCTCTACAACCCTAGCAAGCTAGATGCCGGATTTTATGAGGATAAGGAGATCAGGGTTCTCCTAAACAGGAATGTGGTAGAATTTAAAAACGTACCCGAGCGAGATAGCTATTTCCTAGTGATATACAGCTCGGATTGTAAAAAAGTGCTAGGACCAGAAGATGGAATTACGGTTCAAGAATCTGCTAGGTAATAACAAGCCATGACCAAGAATAAACATAGAGTGATAATTAGGGGCTGGTTGGTAGCAGTTTTTCTCTTGATGCAAATTTTGTCAATTGCTCAAACATGCCCTGATGGAACCGAAAGTTCTAGTACTATTTTGGTTACTCCTGAACAGTGTGTTGGAAGCAACAACGGGCAAATACAGATAGATTTTGTCGATGCTGGTGGTAGCTATGATATTAGTTTAGGGGATTTTACTCCGGGCATTGGGGATTACGAATATAATTTATTTGATTCTGGGGACGGATGGGTATACAGTGAGTCAGGATTTTCTGCGTTTAATATACCAGGAGTTAGTGTATCCTACACAGCACCCAACAGAATTACATTTACGGGATTACCGCCAATAACTGATGGGTCTGGTTACATCATATATCTAAGTGGCGGAACCTGTACAGTTCCGGCTCAGGAATACACCAGCGGTCCTTTTAATGTAGTAGTAGATGCCGCCACCCCGATTGTGATTGATAATGCATCGATTACTACCGTAGGAAACACCAAATGTATAGGACCTTTTGATGGTAATATTGATGCAACTGGTGCTGTAAGCGGTGGGGCTGGTTCGCTTGAGTACTCCGTAGATGGTACAAATTTTCAGGTTAGCCCGGTTTTTTCCAATCTGGAGCATAACACTTATACTCTTTCGGTACGCGACGCTAACGGTTGTATTCAAACAGAAAGTATTACCGTACCCGACAACCGGGTAGACCCAACGGCGGCTATCACCCCCAATCCGGCCAATGTTTGTGTCAATAACAATTTAGTACTCAACGGAAACCCAACGGGAGGTTCGGGTTCGTACACTACCCATAGTTGGACTGGTGATACTGCCCCACTCTCAGCCACGGGTATTCAGAACCCTACCTTCAACTCGGCAACAGCAGGCACATTTAATCTAACGTATACCGTTATTGATAATAATGGCTGTACCGCTACCGACAACATTACGGTCACTGTAGTAGAGGCTGCCGATTTAAATCTGACCGTATCCGCCCAAGTCGCCACTATTTGTGAAAATACCGGTACCAATATCTTGGTTGATAACTCAGAAGTAGGGTACAATTATACGCTTCGGGATGCCGGAAATAACGTGATCAGTGGTCCTACCGCGGGAAATAACGGACAAATCAGCTTCCCCACTGGAAACCTAACGGTTACTACCACTTTCAACGTACTGGTAAGTAATGGTTCATGCCCCGACCAGCAACTTGCCAATACCGCAACAGTCACGGTTGTTCCTCCTCCTGACTTAACGTTACCGGTGAGCCCCGAAACGGCTACAATTTGTGAAAATACTGATACTAACGTTCTGGTAGATAACTCTGAGAATGGGTTTATCTATCAGCTACGAGACGGAGTCACCCCTATTGGCCCTATTGTGAACGGAAATGGAGGTCAAATCTCATTACCTACCGGAAACCTGACCACAACTACTACCTTCAATATAACCGTTGATAACGGAAACTGCCCGCCTCAGCAGTTAGATAATACGGCTACGGTTAATATAGTGGGCAACCCTGATCTTACCCTAGCGGTAATCGCCGCCTCACCCGAGGTATGTCCAGGGACTGGAACTAACATTTTAATCAATGGAACGGAAGTAGGTTACTCGTACCAGCTTCGTAATGATGCGGGAGATGTTATCATCACTACTCCGGCCGAGCCTGGTACTGGAGGGCAGATTAGCTTACCTACGGGTAATCTGGCTGTAGCTACTACCTTCAATGTACTGGTTACCAACGGAATTTGCACTGACCAAGAACTAACTACCTTAGTTACGGTCGATTTACATACTCCCCCTTCATCGGCTACGCTATCAGGTGATGCTACCATCTGCGCCGGAAATAGCACCAACCTTTCGGTAGCTATCGTAGACGGTACTGCACCTTATAACTTTACCTTAAGCGATGGTACCGCAGTAACGAACTACAACAGTGGTGCTTCTATCAGTGTGACTCCGGTCACTACTACTGCTTACACAATTACTGGCAGCGTTACCGATGCTAATGGCTGTACTGTAGCCGGAAGTGGCTCAGCTACAGTAACCGTTGAGCCTTCGCCGGATATTAGTTTGGGGGTAAGTGCCCAAGACCCAATCATTTGTGAGAACACTGGCACTGATATTATTATAGCCAGTAGCGAAGCGGGGGTAACGTACCAGCTGCGCAACGACGCCGATGATAGTCCGGTAGGAGTAAGTGTACTGGGCGTAGGGGGTAATCTAGTTTTGCCTACAGGCAACCTGACAGCTGATATGACCTTCAATGTGTTGGCTGACAACGGAAGCTGTCCTCCGGTAGAACTCACCCAAATGGTCAGCGTAACGGTAGCTAGTGATCCAGATGTCAGTCTAACAGTAGAGATGCAGGATAGCGATGTATGTGAGGGCAGTGCTACCAACGTAATTGTCCGTAGTTCGCAAAGCGGCTATACCTACCAGTTGCGTAATGATGCGGATGATTCGGTAATTGGTTCGGCAGTTGCGGGGAATGGTGGTGATATTTCATTAGGTACGGGGGCATTAACAGCGGATATGACCTTCAATGTGTTAGTAGTTAACGGGGTGTGTGCTGATGCTGAACTGACCACAACCCCTTCCGTTACCGTGAATCAGTCGCCCACTTTAGCTGAGCTATCTGGTGGGGGTAATCTTTGTAACGGGAGCACTACCGATCTCATCGTGACTATTACTGGTGGCACCGGACCGTATAACTTTACCTTAAGCGATGGAACAGTAGTTACTAATTACGCTAGTAACGACCCAATTCCGGTTAATCCAGTTACTACCACTACTTACACAATTACTGGCAATGTTACCGATGTCAACGGCTGTACTGTGGCAGGAAGCGGCTCGGCTACGGTGACGGTTAACGATCCACCTACTTTAGCCGAACTATCGGGTGATAATACTATTTGCGAAGGCGAAACTACTGATTTGGTAGTGACTATTACTGGTGGTGCCGGACCATATACCATTGAGATAGATAATGGTATCGGAGTAATCAATAACTACGTCAGCGGTAGTGCAATTACTACTCCGGCACTGGCCACCACTGTCACTTACAACATGGTGGGCAATATAATTGATGCGAATGGCTGCACGGTAGCCGGAAGCGGGTCAGCTACCATCACCGTAGTACCCCCTCCGGTATTAACGCTAACGGTTAGTCCTCAAGATGCTACAATCTGTTCCGGTACGGCGACCAATATTTTAGTAGACGGTTCGCAAAATGGCTTTAGCTACCAACTTCGAAATGCAGCTGATGATACTGCTATCGGATTGGTAGTCCTTGGGAATGGAGGACAGATTAGTCTGCCTACTGGAAATCTTACCGCTACCACCGACTTTAAAGTAACTGTAAGTAATACTACCTGCCCGGAAGCTGAATTGGCAAATACTGTTCAGGTTATTGTTGAGCCTTCGCCGGATATTAGTTTGGGGGTAAGTGCCCAAGACCCAATCATTT
>CAKZPJ010000432.1 GCA_937138955.1 uncultured Flammeovirgaceae bacterium
TAGTTACGTCTGAATCAGTAGCTGGGTTAGGAAAAATATTTAGCGTGATCTCTTCTCCCGAAGAGCCTTCTCGGTTTAGGTTTAGTAGTGAAATACCACCTCGTTGGCTACCAATGGCTATGGTGGTACTTCCCCCCAGAATTTGCCCGGTAGTTAACCAATTCTGTCTTCCCAACTGAACGGCGACTGTTTCGGATAAAATAGAGTTCCTTACCACCAGCGTATCAACAAGTTCTGAGTTTTCTTCCAATGGTCTTAACAGTAAATTACCACTAGAATTAGTACTCAATATCTCCACCGAGCCAGTTCCGTCAGTATCAACAATAGCCGATGCCAAAAACAGGCCTCGAGCACCTCGATCTATTCCGGCAAAAGCATCATTTTCCTGAGTCCACTGGGGAGGAAACTCGGTACCCGAATTACGATAATAGATCAGATTTCCGCTTTGCTTGCCTACCAGAACATCCATTTGCAGATCTTGATCTACATCGTAGAAAGTCAAATTATCTTCGGAGCGAAAAGGAAGCGTTAGTGATTGGCGCTGCTCGGGTCGGAACTCTAACGCACCACCGGAGGTGGCTTGATTGAGCAAAGCGTACAAACGAGTTTCCCGCGATACAGATTCGCGTCCACTAATCAGTAAGTCGGTTTTTCCATCCTGATTAATATCGGTAAAATATGGTTTCAATTCCTGAAGTTTCCAGTCAGCTAAATCCAAAAAATTACTGGTCACGAATTGAAACGAAGGTTGAGTGGAGCTTCCTACATTTTCGTACAGGTGCAACCCCGCGTAGAATCCATCAGCCTGTAGCTTGCCTCTATTACCGATGAACAAATCCAAATCACCGTCAGCATCGTAGTCAGCCAAAGCGGGAACAGCATTTTCCCCTACGTCGATCATCTCCTCCTGCAAAAAGCCAGAGGTTTGCCACTGCCAATTAGGGTTTTGGGTAGTTCCGGTATTACGATACTGCCAACTGGAATTTTCAAAATCAATGCTATTGCCTACGTTGGTGCTAGCATTGGGTGAGAATAGTAAGTCGTCAACTCCATCAGCATCGGTATCCGCCAGATAAGCCCCCGGAAAGAAAACCGAAGAAGTGGGCTGCGTATTTTCAGGATATCCTGTAATTAGCTGTCCAAACAATGGTTGGTTATTATTTGATTGGTTTTCCAGAAAATCGATTCCATAACAGCCTTCATCACCCGATAAAGCGTCCAAATCTTGATCCCCGTCGGCATCCAAAACCAGGAGTGCTTTTCCCCCTACGTGCTCTAGCTTTGCTTTGGTAAGCTGCTGGAAAATGTCGTTTCGGGAACTACTATTGTGGGTCTCGCCAGACCGGGTCTCGCCAGACCGGGAACCGTTGTTCAGATCATCGCAGGTTTGATCATTGAAGGCAAACAGTCCGCAATCGCACTCTTCCATATCGCCCCAGCGAATATCGGTAGTCTGGTACACTAACGAATCGGCTCGACTAAATTGTTCTACACTTTGGTTCTGATGAAGGACTAGGGTACCACTACCAATTACACTGTAATTAATAATATCTAAATCGCCGTCGCCATCAACATCGGTAATGGCCGGAAGATCAGTGGAATTTACTTGAAGCGTTACCGTAGCTCCCGAAGCAAAGGCCACCGTCCGCAGCGTTTCGGTAACTAACGTCCAACCTAGTTCGTTGCCATTGTCCCGATTATTCTGATAGACAGAAATACCTCGCCCACCCGAAGCAGTAAATAAATCCTGGTCACCATCTTGGTCATAATCTTTCAATAAGACCCAACTTTGTAGGCTACTCGGAAACAGAGGCGCGTATTCGGGCGCGTATACCCACCGGTTGTTTTGTCGTAAAAACGGATGAAGCGTATTAGACGTCCGGTCGAACAGTAGCAAGTCATCTTGCTCATCATTGTTCAGCCGAATATTATTGTACTGTACCGCATTTAATCCCCCAACCCAAGCTAGCGTGAGTGGATCATCTCCTTGAGAAACCGGAGTAGTAAAATCCCATTCGGCTACTCGCTGGGATTGGCTTTTAACCGAAATACTGAGCAGCAGAATTACCGTTAGTAAAACAGATTTATTAGGATAGAGAAGTTGGATCATACAGCACTTATCAGCTCTATTATCTTACGTAGAATCACTAGTATAAGAAATCCTACAAAGATATAACTGATGGTACGAGAAGATATTTTATTAGCCACCCATACTCCTAGCGGACTGCCCACTAACACGCCCAGCGATAATGGAATTGAGATAGGAAAAATAATGTATCCAACCCGGCCCAAATCTACCGGATTGGCAGGTTGATCTACCATATTAAATACTGTGATTGCCAACGAAGCAATGAAGATAACTCCTAAAGAAATTGACTTGGCTCGCTTAATATCCATTCGCAGTCCGGCCTGAAGCAGTGGAACCGTAATTGTTCCCCCGCCTAAACCAGATAAAGCTGAAAAAGCACCGGCAACACTCCCGGTAATGATATACCACGCTCGCTCATTACTTACTGGCTGATTAAACATGAGATTCGTGCGGTTCTGTAAATACGTTATTAGAACTATAATACTTAAGAAGATGATGACTGCTCCATCAAAAAATTGCTTAGAATAGAGCGGGGTATTAACGAAGGTAAACAAGAGTAGATATGAAGTAACGATCGCACATAATCCCACTAAGGCTACTTCTTTCCAGTAAAAATCTTTATTACTAATAAGCGTGATGCTACCGAAGAGGGCCGCCGCGGCAGTTCCGAAAATAGAATTGGCAATTACGTATTGCGCTATTTCAGCCGTGGGAATTCCTACGTACTCTAAGGCAACGGGAAGAATAAGGATGTAGATAACGCCCCCACCAATACCTAAAAAGCCGGCCAGGAATCCACCTCCTAGGCCGGCTAATGCTATCCAGAAATATAGTGCGTTTGAGAGCAACTAATTATTGCCCCTGAAGTATTTCCGTGTAACGGTCTTTGTCGTTTAACACGTTGATGGCGGCTTGCAGCACTTCGTCATCATCAAATGAAGCCTCTATTTTTCCTTCTGACAAATGGTAATGAGCAGCAATTTCCTCTTCTAACGCTTCCTTAATCTCGCTTTTAAACTTTTTCAAATCCTGTTCTTTGTTGTGCTGAACTTGTTGGCGTAGCGAAGCAATTTGCTCTTTAATATCCTGATAGTATTGTTCATCCTTGGCAATTTCTGTTAAATCGTCAATAGTTTGTTCTACTTCAGTTACGTAATCGTAATCCTTATCAGATACCCAAGCAAGGAATTCCTCGTATTCAGTATCGCTCATTTCAAAAGTTTTGGCTTCAGGAGCTTTAGTGTGCTCGTAAAAATACTTGGTAGAGTAATCGAATAGCAGATTTTTAGTAAACAAGCTTACCGTGATAGGAGCTAAACGCCCGGCTTTAGCCTTTATATCGGGATTGACTCCGCCACCATCGTAGACAATCCGTCCGTTCTGGGTCTCAAAAGCAGTTCGGAGTGAGTCTGGTACTCGGCCAACGCTTCCATCTTCTCCTCGATGACTATAATCAATTGCCTGAATGCAGCGTCCACTGGGAGTATAGTATTTTGCAGTAGTTACTTTTAATTGAGAATTGTACGTTAAAGGCCGAGTTGCCTGCACTAGTCCTTTACCAAATGTTTTTTGTCCTACCAGCACCCCTCGGTCATAATCCTGCACCACTCCCGACACAATCTCAGCCGCGGAAGCACTCCGTCCACTGGTAAGTACTGCCAGTGGAATTTCTGTATCTACTGGGCTATGCGGAGCACGGTATATTTTGTTCCAGTCTTTTACCTTTCCTTTCGTGCTTACAATCTCTGAACCCTTCGGCACAAATACGTTCGACACATTCACTGATTCGCTTAACAGCCCACCGGGATTTCCTCGCAAATCAAACACGATCTTTTTAGCGCCTTCTTCCTTTAGTTTGGTTAGCGCTTTTTCAACTTCTCGACCCGCTCCAGTAGTAAAGTTGCTCAATTTAATGTAGCCAATATCTTTAGTTACCATACCCGAGTACGGCACATTATTTACTGTGATGCGTTCCCGCTTCAACGTTATGGGTAGCGTATACTCTTCGCCGTACCGCTTTATAGTAATTGTAAGGTCAGTATTGGCTTGGCCTTTTAGCAATTTGCTGATTTCGCTTACATTTTTATCGGTTACATCTACCCCATCTACCTCCAGCAATTCGTCACCAATCTTTAGTCCACTTTTATCGGCCGGAAATCCCCGGTAGGGCATAAGCACTAAGCTCTTTCCGTTGCGCTTGCCAATGATCGCCCCAATACCGCCGTACTGTCCGGTAGTCATAGTACGGTAATCTTCAATATCATCTTCGGGTATATAATTCGTATAGGGATCAAGCGATTTCAGCATAGCATCAATACCAATTTTCATCAGCTTGTTGGGATTTACCTCATCCACGTAATACGTGTTCACTTCTTTATAAAGTGTGGCAAAAATATCGAGATTCTTAGCAATAGCGAAATACTGATCACCTGGACCACGGAAGGCAACCAATCCAACAAATGCAAGGGCAACAACGGCAACTGATAGTTTGCCTACTTTTCTGGTTTTCATAAGCGAAAGAAGTGAGGGGGTTCTATACCTTTTTTAAACGGGTTACTGACTCTTTTATTTTGGTTTCAATGCGCTGGTACAGCGTCTTTTGTTTACCAATATAGATATACCCCAGCAAAAAATGAACATTATCGGATGGGTTGTAAGGAATTAGATGTTTATGTAGCCGATAGGCTTCCCGCATCTGTCGCTTGATCCGGTTGCGGTCTACCGCTCGCTTAAAATTGCGCTTAGGCACGCTAAACAAAACCTGATGATGATCTTGATCAGAAACTGGCAGATAAATAAAGCGAACAGGGTAGAGTACCACCGATTGCCCTTCACGAAAAAGTTCTCCGATTCGCTTTTTATGCGTCAGCTTCTCCCGCTTCGGAAACGTTTGTCGCACGTTGAAAAATTATTAGGCAGGAAGAAAAAGATGAGGTGATTTCTAGGAAAGAAAGGAAGAAGAAAAGATAGAGGTGCTCGAAATTGGAGCAGAAAAAGAAAGAAGGACTTAGTGTTTGTGCCTTCTTTCGTCAGAAACTGAAAGCTTTTTCCGACCTTTGGCCCGACGACGAGCTATAATAGCTCGGCCATTGGCACTGGCCATTCTTTCTCTAAACCCGTGCTTATTGCGTCGTTTTCGCTGCGATGGTTGAAATGTTCTTTTCATGACTAGTTTTATTTGGGCTGCAAATATAATTTTCTTTTGCTGAAGTTCCAACCCTCATTCGGAAGAATAGGTTTCTTATAGCGTTGAATTGTTCGATGGCTAGGAGCTTGGGGCGGGGGGCTTGGAGTATTTTCCTCGCTTCCCCGACTTTTCTCCTTACGCTTCTGGCTTCCATCTTCGTACTTCACACCTCAAACTATCAATTTTCAATTATCCATTATCACCTGTCCACTGTACGAGCATATTTTCTTACCTTTGCCCGCTTATTTACTCAGCATAACTACACTATGAAAGTTTTGAAGTTTGGCGGCTCTTCAGTAGGCTCAGCCGAAAGCATTAAGATTGTAGCCAATATCATTTTGCAATACCAGCAACAGCAGGTTCATTGCGCCACGGTAGTTTCAGCTATGGGCGGTGTGACCGACCGACTGCTAGACATTAGCCAGGAGGCGGCTCAAGGCAACGAGGAATATAAGGAAAGGCTATCAGAACTGGAGAAGCATCACTTTGCAGCGGCAAGAGAATTAATCGGGGTACATACCCAAAGCAAAGTATTCGCCCGCCTTAAAACACTGTTCAACGAGTTAGATGACTTAGTACACGGAGTATATCTACTTCGGGAACGCTCGCCTCGCACCATGGATTTGGTACTGAGCTTTGGCGAACGACTCTCGGCCTACCTGATTAGCCAGTACATAAATGAGTTAGGTGTAACCGCCGAATTCCTCGATGCTCGCAAAATTATTGTTACCGACAAATCTTTCAATAACGCTAAAGTAGATTTTACCGCCACTAATCAGAAGATTCAGGACTACTTCAGCAGTCATTCGGCATTACAGATTGTTACCGGATTTGTAGCAGCTACTCCCGAACAGGAGACGACTACTTTAGGGCGAGGTGGGTCAGACTATACTGCTTCTATTTTGGGAGCGGCCCTTAATGCTAAAGAGATTGAAATCTGGACAGACGTAGATGGCGTAATGACTGCCGATCCCCGTCAGGTAGATTCAGCGTTTTCGCTTGATGCTATCTCCTATATCGAGGCCATGGAAATGTCGCACTTTGGGGCTAAGGTTATTTATCCTCCTACGCTGCTACCCGTACTGGGGGAGAACATTCCGCTTCGTATTCGAAATACATTCCACCGAGAGTTTCCGGGCACGCTAGTTAGTAAGAATCCGTATTCGGCTATTCAGCAGACCCTAAATAATGCTAAAGCTCCCGCTGTGAAAGGAATTTCTTCCATCAAGGAGGTAGCTATGCTTACCTTAGAAGGTAGTGGCATGGTAGGTACGCCTGGTATATCCTCCCGCTTGTTTGGAACCTTAGCACAGGGAAATATTAATATCATCATCATCACTCAGGCGTCCTCGGAACATACTATCACTTTTGCGGTTAGTCCAATCGACGCCGAAGCGGCTCAGCGAACGATTAGTGAAGAGTTTGTGAGTGAGATTGCAGCCGGTAAAATCGCGGCGCCAGCAATTGAGCGAGATCTATCAATCATTGCTATTGTGGGTGAAAATATGCGACAGACCCCTGGTATCTCGGGAAGGCTATTTATTGCCTTAGGGCGAAATGGCGTGAACGTCCGGGCTATTGCTCAGGGTTCTTCCGAAGCGAACCTGTCGGTAGTCATTGCTCAACGTAACTTACACAAAGCTCTTAATACTGTACACGAGGCTTTTTTCCTTTCTGAAAAGAAAACACTCAATGTATTTTTGGTAGGCATTGGCTTAATCGGAAAAACGCTACTCGAACAGATTACTCAGCAACGAGAGTATCTTCAGAAAAATCGTATCCTGGAGATCTCCGTTATAGGTATTGCGAATAGCAAACAAATGACTTTCTCGGAAGAAGGGCTAAATCCGGACGAATGGCAAAACACGTTGGAGCAGGATGGCGAGAAAGCCGATATGACTGCCTTTGTGCAACGGATGAAAGAAATGAATATGCCCAACAGTGTATTTGTTGACTGCACCGCCAGCCAAGATGTGATAAAATACTACGCTGAAGTGCTGCAATCAGCTATATCTATTGTTACCCCTAACAAGCTGGCTAATTCTGGTTCGTATCAAGATTATCAGCAACTACAAACCGCGGCTCGTCAGGCCGGAGTGCAGTTTCTGTACGAAACCAACGTCGGGGCCAGCCTACCCGTTATTCGGGTAATTCAGGATTTGAAGGATAGCGGTGATAAGATTTATAAGATTGAAGGAATTTTATCGGGCACCCTATCGTATCTGTTTAATTCTTTTACTTCAGAAAAACGCTTTAGTGACATTGTTCGCCAAGCGAAAGAGTTAGGCTATACCGAGCCTAATCCTCGTGAAGATTTATTAGGAACGGATGTAGCCCGTAAGATTTTGATCCTAGCACGCGAAGTAGGTATCCCGCTAGAACTACAGGATGTAGAGGTAGAAAATATGCTTCCTCCGGCTTGCTTGGAAGCCAACTCACCCGAAGATTTCCTTAACGCTCTGGAAGCTGCTGACCAGGATTTTGACCAACGGCTGCAACAAGCTGAAGAGCGAAACGAAAAACTACGGTTTGTCGCTACATTAGAAGATGAGAAAGCCACAGTGAGCTTACTTTCGGTTGGTTCCGATCACCCCTTTTATGCTCTTTCGGGAAGTGATAATATTATTTCATTCACTACGTCCCGTTATCACGACCGCCCTTTAGTAGTGAAGGGGTCGGGAGCGGGAGCTGAAGTAACAGCAGCGGGTGTCTTCGCTGATCTGATCAGTGTGAGTAATTATTTGTATCAGTAACCAGATACCTACTTAGGCGGTTAACATTATATGACTAATCTGCCTCTTTCTTCTAAACTGCATCGCTACCTTGAGTACACAAAACTTTCGGCTACGTTGACCTACGCCGACGTAGATCAGATGATTCTGGATGCTAAACAGCATAATTTTGTAGGCATTTGTGTGCCTCCTTTCTGGGTAAAAAAAGTTAGTCGCGATTTAGGTGATGCTGATGTACAAGTAGTAACGGTTATTGGTTTCCCGCTAGGTTACCAGATGACCGAAACTAAAATTCAGGAGATGGAGCTGGCTATTCAGAACGGGGCGAATGAGTTAGATGTAGTGATGAACCTCTCCGCTTTTAAATCAAAGATGCCCTGGGTAAAAATAGAGATTGCTAAGTGTGCCTCGCTTGCTCATAAGCATGGCTGTCTGCTCAAAATAATTCTGGAGACGGCTTATCTAACCGATGAGGAAATTACCACCGCTTGTAAGTTATGCGCCGACGCGGGGGCTGATTTTGTAAAAACTTCTACTGGTTTTGCTGCTGCGGGAGCCAGCATTCATCACATACAGCTCATGCGAAAAACGTTACCTTCCAATGTAGGAATCAAAGCCTCGGGCGGAATTAAAACCGCTCAACAAGCTATCGATTTGATTGAAGCCGGAGCTGACCGAATTGGCGCATCTGCTGCTTTGGAAATGATAAGTGAAAAGAGTTGACAATTGATCTTGACTCCGGATAAGTTCCGGAGTATCCGGGATTGACAGTGGATAATTGAAAAACTGTAGACTAACAAATATGCCAGCATACGCTATACAGGTAATTGGGAAAGTACAGGGAGTATTCTTCCGAGCAAGTACACGGGAAAAAGCGCAAGTGTTGGAAATTAAGGGGTGGGTACGCAATGAACCCGACGAATCAGTGAAGATTCAGGCAGAGGGAAATAAAGAAGCTTTAAGAGAGTTTACTGCTTGGTGTAATGATGGTCCAAATCACGCTCAGGTACAACAAGTGATAATAGATGAAGTTGCCGAAGAAGGTTTCTCTAATTTTCGAATTCGCTACTAAGAAGCTACTTCCTTCTCTCATTGCGCCGACGTTCTGGCTGAATAGCTTCATCCTGATCCATCTGCTGATCATCAGTGGGATTTTCTTTAGGTTCAGTTGGGAGTGGCTCTTGCGAGGTATTACTTTTAAGCAGTTGATTAAAAGCTTTTTCGTAGAGCACTGAGACCCCCTGTCGCTGCAATATCTGACTTAATATTTGATCGCGATTACTGGTCTGGAAAATACGAACCATTAGGTTTCCGGTTTTGGTGAGTTCGTAGAGCACTTCAAACTCACCGTATATATTCTGACTGCTTGCGGAAGATTGTTGTTCAGTAGTAGTCATCCCACCTACTTTTACTGTGAGCCGATCATCAAACAGCTGTTTAGACAAACCTACACTCACATCACGGTCAGCCAACAATGAACCTTGAGATTGCTGCTGATCGCTATTCTCTAAATCTACATTCAGCGCTACGCCCCCCAGATATTCTTCAGTGATCTTACTAAGCTGATCAGTCAATAATTCACTTACACTACCATTAATCTGATCATTGACCGAGGTAAGACCACCTCCGCCAGAGCCAAGACCACCACTAATAGGAATAAATCGACTCAAGACAATTAAGCCAAATACCTGCTTGTAAAGTTGGGTTTCATTTTGCTCAATTACATTTAGCCGATCGTTAATTGCATCGGCTGCCAACCCACCCGCAGTGATTTCCGGTAGCTCTAGATTAAAAGCTAATTGCGGTTCAATGAGTGTCCCGTTAATTAGTAGCTCTACAAATACCGGACGATCAACCGTTGCTAATTGTCTTAACTGAGCATCCGCTCCGTCCTTAATAATATCCTGAAAAAGAGGTTCTAGATCAGTTTCAACTTCGTAAGCGGCTATCAGTTCCATTTTCGCGTTAGAGGGGTCACCCGACCAAGTGATCGTACTTCCCTCGCGAACAGAAAACTCTTTTTTAACTACCTGAGCAAAGTTAAGTACGTATTGTCCTCGGCTTAGCGTATATATTCCCTGAAGATTTAGGTCACCGCTGGGGTTCATATTCACCTGTAGATCAGCTTCACCGGCGGCAGTAATTTTATCGCCCCGCACCGGATCTACAACAATGGTAAACACCGCTTCGGGGTCTAAATGAATATTGCTGGTTAGTGTAAAGCCACTCATTGAAATTGTATCTTTCGCTGGCGAGTCATCCAGTAATTTTAGAGAATCACTACTTACGGTATCGGCTTTCAAAAAAGC
>CAKZPJ010000433.1 GCA_937138955.1 uncultured Flammeovirgaceae bacterium
CACTGGTTTTTGGGATCAATTTCGTTTATTCGCTCAGTATCTGAGTGAGTGCTCGATCGCTGATAGGTTTCGGAAGTCATAATCAATCGATGCATCTCTTTGAATGACCAGCCGTGCTCAATGAAATAAGAGGTGAGCCAATCCAGCAATTCCGGATGCGTTGGTTTTTTACCCATCACCCCGAAATTATTGGCGTTACCCGCCAGACCCTGTCCGAAGTGATACTGCCAAATACGGTTTACAATGGAGCGAGTCGTCAACGGATTATCCGCACTGGCTAACCAATTGGCTAGTGCAATCCGGCGACCATCGCGGGAATCAGGAATAGAGTCAGCAATGGGCGATTCTACTGTCTCAGTAAATGTGCGAATAGCACTTAGCACCCCGGGGGTAACTTCTTGGTCGGGAGCGTGTACTGACCCACCACTAAGGATAAAGGTGGATTGAATATCTGCGCTGACACTATCCGGTAATTTCATTGGGCGGCCGCTATGAGGGTTGTCAACGACGGCACCGTTGTAGACCGAGTACGCCAAAGGATCGTAGCGTTTCAGTTGGTGGCGAAGTACCTGCAAGCGTTTTTGTAATACTTTACGGTAGCCCAAATCGTGGTCGTTCAATCCGTAGAAGCGGGGTGGTTGCTGATTTTCTGGTAATTTTCTCCTTTGCTTGGAAGGAAGATACTTAAATCCCCGCTGATCCATCCAACGGCGGGCTGCGTTTTCTTCTTTTTCATAAATGGCTTTTTGGGCTCGTTCCGCTTCATTAATTAATCGCTTCAATCGACCTTTGCCAGACTCAAAGCCCGCTTGATTTTCCGAAGGTAGGTAAGAGGCTTCTCGCTCGGCAAATTGCACTGGGGCAAAACTGGCTTGAATACGGTAGTAGTCGCGGGTAGGAATGGGGTCAAACTTATGGTCGTGGCAACTGGCGCAGCGTAGCGGAATGGCCAGAAAGGTTTCGCCTACGCTATTAGTTACATCATCTAAAAATAACTGACGGGTTTCGGCCGCTACGCTCATAGCAGTATGTTCCCAGGGGCCCATACGTAGGTAGCCCACCGCTACCAGCATTTCTGGATTAGTAGGATCAATCTCATCCCCCGCAATCTGTTCCCGGATAAATTGATTATAGGGTTTGTCTTCGTTGAATGAGCGGATCACGTAGTCGCGGTAGCGCCAGGCATTGGGTCGCTCAAAATCATTGGAATAGCCGTCGGTATCGGCGTAGCGAACCACGTCTAGCCAGTGCCGACCCCAGCGTTCGCCGTAGTGGGACGAGTCCAGCAGACGATCAATTAATTTTTCGTAAGCATCGGGAGATGAATCGTTAACGAAAGTATTTACTTCCTCGGGAGTGGGGGGCAGCCCGGTCAGGTCGAAGGTAGCCCGACGAATTAGTGTTCGCTTATCAGTTACTGAAGCTACCGAAAGGTCGTTTTCCTCTAGCTTACGCTGAATAAAGGCGTCTATCGGATGACCCGATTCAGTCATATACTCTTTCGGTACTTCGTAATCTTGTACCGGCTGAAACCCCCAAAGGTCTTCGGGCTGGTAGCGACGGTTTTGCCAGGTAGCTGATAGTGCCTCACTGGTCTTTACTTTCATACCATCAGAATACGTCCACTCGGTATTTTCTACCAAGTAGGTTCGTCGTTCGTCTTCGGGCCAAGGGGCACCGGCATCAATCCAATTCTTTACCAAATCTACCTGATCATCCGTTAGCCGGTCGTTCTCTTTGGGTGGCATTTCAAAGTTGCTATTCTCCCAAGTTACTGCTTCGTAAATTAAGCTTTTTTTGGCGTTTCCAGGAGTAAGAGCCACTTCGCCCGATTCCCCTCCAGCCAGTGCTCCTTCCAAAGTATGAATGTTAAAGTCGCCCTCAATTTCGCTGGGCTTATCACCGTGGCAGGCGAAGCACTTTTCTTGTAAAATCGGGTACACCTCGTGGGCAAAGAGTAGTTCGGCTTCTTTTTCGCTTAGTTTATCACTCGACTGGCAACTTATTCCTCCCAGAGCTAGAAGAGAAGCGCATGAAGTTGAAAGCAGAAAGAATATAGGCTGATATGCTTTTGACTTAGTCATGCAGAAATTTTGGTAAGCGATAAAATTGATAAGTTAGCAAAATCAATATTCATTCTGTTTACGATTTAAAGTCCATTAAAATAGGATTATCAATTGCATTAATCTCATCCGAGCCGGTAATCGGACGACAAGCAACCGAAACATTCGGATGTAATCCTTTCTTAACAGTTTCTACGTAAATCTTCAGATCGCTATCAAACGGCCTACATCCTTTAGGAAGACCGGCATCAAGGAAACCAGATACGTTCGTAGCAATGGCACTGTGCTTGCGAGAAGCTCCCGACATAGCAAACACTTTACCATTGTGATATTCGTAGCGCGCATCCATCGTCTCTTCTAACTGCTGATATTCAGCCAGCGTGTAAAATTTTTTGGTGAATGCTTCCATTATTTGCTACTCGTTTGTACTAAAGTAGCTAAACCAGTTCATTTTATCAATTAGTATTGTAGTGAAACAGAAGCTATTTTTGGGCTTACTAAAACTACCTAAGCTATGATTATTGTAACGGGCGGAGCTGGATTTATTGGAAGCAATATTATTAAGGGGCTCAACGAATTGGGGCATGAAGATATTCTGGTAATTGACAATCTGACTAATGCTCAGAAGCACCTGAACCTAAACGGATTATTCATAGCTGATTTCTTAGATAAGAAGGAATTTCTGAGTATTCTGCCTTCACTTCAGAATGTTACCGCAATTTTTCATCAGGGAGCTTGCTCTTCTACTACTGAAACTGACGGAGAATATATGATGCGGAATAACTATCAATTTTCTAAATCACTACTTCACCATTGTGTTGATCGCCAAATTCCGTTTTATTATGCTTCCAGTGCTTCAGTATATGGTAATGGTGATAATGGCTTCACTGAAGAACGGGCGTGTGAGTATCCGCTTAATGTGTATGCCTTCTCCAAGTTTATGTTCGATCAGTACGTTCTTCGTTATTTGAAAGCGAATGCGGTAAGCTCACCGGTGGTAGGGTTGCGCTATTTCAATGTGTACGGCTACCAGGAAAATCATAAGGGTAGCATGGCATCCGTGGTTTTTCATTTTTATAACCAGCTACAAGAAGGTGGAAAGATGCGCTTGTTCGAGGGCAGCGAAGACTTTCGGCGGGACTTTATCTTCATAGAAGATGTAGTACGGGTTAACCTTTATTTTTTCCAGCAGGCTCACTCAGGAATATATAATTGTGGTACTGGCGAAGCCCGCAGCTTTCTCGATATTGCTCGCATCATTCAGCAATTGGAAACCGATGAAACCGAGATTGAATTTATTCCTTTTCCTGATCACCTAAAGGGGAAATATCAAACGTTTACTCAGGCAAACTTACAAGCACTAAAAAATTCTGGCTACACCCAGCCTTTTATCTCTTTAGAAGAAGGGGTGAAACAATATTACCAGAGATTACAATCGCATCAGGGATTGTTCACAACTTCTTTCCAATTAGGAATAGCTGCTGAGTAAATTTGCTTAGAGCTAGGAAAACGCAACAAGTCTTAAAGTAGTCATTTTTTCAATTATTCGGCAATTTCATTGAATACGTTACAAGTTATTGGGCTTTTCACTGTAACAAAAGTTAAATAAATTGCTTTTCTTTGAAATATCTTTACTCTGAAAAGAGAAAGGCCAACCTCCAATCCCACAGCCTCAGCGAAAAAGTAAGTTCGTTTAAACCGCATTGTTAAACCTGTAAAGAATGATCATTATGAGGTATTTCATTGGAATGCTACTGGGAGTAGTATGTCTTCTCGAGTCGGTAACAGTATTAGCCGAAAAATCTAAGTCAGATGAGGAATGGAAGTACGGCAAAATCGTACTAAATAGTGGCCGACAGTTTGAAGGTCATTTGCGATATAATTTGGAGAACAACGTGGTAGTACTGCAATCGGGTCAGCAGATGTTAGCATTTAGTGCTTACTCAGTAGAATCGTTTATGGCAATAGATACTACCAGTGGCTTTACGCAAAATTTCTTCACGCTACCGTATTCAGATACTCCGGCTCGCCCTCGCCTCATGTTTTTTCAATTGGTGTTTGACGGAAAGTTTGCTTTGTTTGTGAGAGAAAGAGAAGTTTCCGTTGGCAGTGCGGCGACTCACCGTTATCCTACCCGCCTTCATCCAAATAAAGAGGGGCGGGCTTTTGTCCAAGATTACTTTGTGTTCTTACCAAATGGTAACTTTCAGAAGTTTCTGGTCGGTCGAAACAATCTGGCTGAACTGTTCTCACTAAAGGGGAGTGAAGCTAAACAAGTTGATCGTTACGTCAACAAAAACAATATTAACTTTAGCAGGCAGCCCGATATTATTCGGCTCATCGACCATTACATAAACCAGAAATCTATCGCCCAACGCTAATCAAAAAGGCAGACGTATGATTAGTCGTTTATTCACCTAAATATCTATTTTTTTTGATTGAAACCGTCTATTAACGCGAATAACAGATTGACGCAATGCGCTCATATTGAGGTTTTTGTGGCGATTAGGTTGATCTTGTGTAGTGACTTGATTAATCAAAACACTACGTAAATACAACAAAAAGGTATATTTTGCTTTTGAACCC
Organism: uncultured Flammeovirgaceae bacterium; assembly: GCA_937138955.1. Classification (GTDB taxonomy): domain Bacteria; phylum Bacteroidota; class Bacteroidia; order Cytophagales; family Cyclobacteriaceae; genus Tunicatimonas. The sequence continues at coordinate 4,650 of CAKZPJ010000433.1, forward strand.
ATTATTCGCAATATTAAGCAACTGGCATTCGCTTAGTAATGACTATTCTTACAGCTCAAAATAGCTCTCTACTCCTTCTTTTCTAAGCTCATGCGGTGCCAAGTGGGTTTGATATACGCTTACCAATGAGCAAGAGTGAAAACTTAACCTGAATTACCATGCGAAGCATTAAGCAGATTCACCCAGCCTTAGCCGACCCGATTGGCGAGCTACCCACCTTTCGTCCGGTACCTACCATTTCATTGCCCCACCTCGATCCGTTTCTGTTCGTAAACCACCACGGGCCGCACGAGTATCGTCCCGGTAACCAGGGGTTGCCGTTTGGGCCGCACCCGCACCGAGGTTTTGAGACACTTACGTACATTTTTCGTGGGGATATTGTGCATCAGGATACCAATGGTTACCGAAGCACAATTAAGGAAGGTGGGGTGCAGTGGATGACCGCCGGACGAGGCTTACTACATTCCGAAGTTTCTTCCGAAGAATTCAAAGCGCACGGCGGAGTAGAAGAAGTTGTTCAATTGTGGCTCAATCTCCCAGCCAAACTAAAAATGGTTGAGCCGAACTATACGGGCCTATCCAAAAATGAAATTACTCATATCAGCGAAGACGATGGTAACGTAACTATACATCTTATCTCCGGCGATTGGAAGGGACAAACTGGGCCGATAGAATCGTTGACTAACCTTACTATGACTAGCGTAGACTTGAAAGAAGGAGGAAGGCTTACTAGCGATATTCCGGTTGCTGATCAAATTCTCTTCTACGTAGTAAGCGGTTCGGTAGAGGTGAACGGTCACCCAGCGAAGATGCACGAATTGGTAGAGTTCGTCATGGATGATGGATCAATAGAAGTAGTTGCCCAAGAAAAATCTTGCCTTATTTTAGGGCACGGTGTACCATTTAACCAGCCTATTGTGGCTCATGGCCCTTTTGTAATGAACTCGGAAGCAGAGATTCGGCAGGCATTTCAAGACTACCAATTGGGAAAGATGGGAGTGTGGCGAGAGTAAAGAGTTGGTGAGCTGGAGGTAGTTAATGGAGAATAACCCCCCCATCTGGCTGACCGCTGTAATCGCCACATAGAAATAGCGTAATGCATTCGTCATTACCAATATTACTTTTATCTTCACCGCAAAAACCTACACCATGAAAAAACTTATCGCTACGCTATTCCTAATTACCTTAATTTATCAAACGGGGTACAGTTGGGGGCAGATTGGGCATCGGGTCATTGGGCAACTAGCCCAGTGGCATTTGAGTCGGACCGCGGAAGCGCGTATTACTCAGATTCTAGGCCCAGTAGACTTAGCAATGGCGAGCACCTGGATGGATGAAATTCGCTCTGATTCTGCCTACGACTACACCAATACTTGGCACTGGGTGACCATTCCTCCCGGTACTACCTATAACCCAGAAATTCAGGAGCCTGCGGGTAACGCTTTCGAGGCTACTCAGCGAATTATTGCGACACTAAAAAGCGGCACTATTTCTCAAAAACAGGAGCAAGAATACTTAAAAATACTGGTACATCTGGTGGGAGATTTACATCAGCCTCTGCACGTAGGTACGGGTGAAGACCGCGGGGGGAACAACGTTCGGGTACGCTGGATGTACGAGCCTGATTCATCTAACCTACACCGAGTTTGGGACAGCGATATGATTAACGCCAAGCAACTGAGCTATACCGAGCTAGCGGCTCATCTTAATCGCCATATTGACTCAGAAGTAGTGAGTGATGCGAAAGCTTTACCAGCGCAGTGGCTGAGCGAAGCGTTGAAACTACGCGGTACGGTGTACGACCTTCCTGATAGTAACCGAATTGGCTACCAGTATATGTATCGCAATTGGCCGGTAGTAGAGCAGCAGCTAATGTTGGCCGGGCTTCGCTTAGCTAATATCTTAAATGAAATTTACGGGTAAATTTTGACTAATTGCTCAATAGTCCAGGAGGCAGAGGCGTAGAGCTTGGTAATTAAATTTAATTACGGTTAGTCTTATCCCCACCTCCCCGCGCCACACTCCTCGCCATCTGACAACAAAACCGTTTGCTGGTTTTTCATTTTCTACGGGAAGCCTGTATATTCACTTCTATGAATAGACAACCTGCTTTCTCGAATTTCTTCTTACTTCTCCTCTTCACGTATCTTTTACTAGCATGTCAATCAGAGAAGGTTCAACAACCTACACCTGACCCTCGGCCGAATATTCTGCTCATCATGGCTGATGACATGGGCTATTCGGATTTAGGCTGCTACGGTAGCGAAATTAGTACCCCGAATTTGGATGGGCTGGCAACATCAGGCGTAGCGTTTCGTCATTTTTATAATACGGCTCGCTGTTTCCCGACTCGGGCTTCCTTGCTCACCGGATTGTATCCCCACGAGGCGGGAGTGGGAGCGATGGTCAGCAGTGTAAACAGTGATCCCAAACCGGGAGCATACCAAGGCTATCTAAACGATCAATGTCTGACACTAGCCGAACTTTTGAGACCGGCAGGGTACGCTACTTATATGTCGGGCAAATGGCACGTGGGCGAAAAACCGGAATACTGGCCCACCAAACGAGGCTTTGACAAGTACTTTGGCTTAATTAGCGGAGGAAGCAGCTACTACGAGATAGTCACCGATCAGCCCCGCGTTCGGCAGATGGCGTACAACGATCAGCCCTGGACTCCCCCCAAAGAAGGATTCTACATGACCGATGCTCTGTCAGATTCAGCGTCCTCCTTTCTATTGCAACACCTTTCGCAGAAGAGCGACCAACCCTTCTTCATGTATTTAGCCTACACCGCTCCGCATTGGCCTCTCCATGCCCTGCCTGAAGATATTGCTCGCTACCAAGGGCGTTACGACGGTGGCTGGGAAACTCTGCAAGAGGAGCGGTACCTACGGATGCAAAAAGAAGGCATGATTGATACTAGTTTTCAACTGCCCCCTTGGGAAGAAGATATACCGGAGTGGAATCAACGAGACACATCACTACATTGGGAGCGACGCATGGAAGTATATGCCGCTATGATTGACCGCATGGATCAGGGGCTGGGTCGGGTATTTGAAACTTTGCAGTCTAACGATGCCTGGGAAAACACGCTGGTAATTTTCTTATCGGATAACGGTGGATCGCCGGAGAATATTACCGGACGCAAATTGAATGATCCTGATGTAGAAATTGGGTTGCCTGGCTCTTACGCCGCGTATCGTAAGCCTTGGTCAATAGCCTCAAATACTCCGTTCCGCCGTTATAAACGCCACGTAGAGGAAGGCGGTATTGCTTCTCCCTTGCTTATGCACTGGCCGAAAGGAATAGACGCAACTGATGAACGTATTGACATCTACGCGCACGTAGTTGATATTTACCCAACCATTACCGAGTTGGCGCAAGCGAACTACCCTGATAGTGTTCGGTCACTGAGAGGAACCAATCTTTTGCCTATTGTTAAAGGTGAAGCTGAATTATCAAGTCGCCCGTTGTTTTGGGAACATATTGGCCACCAAGCGATGCGGCAAGGTAAATGGAAAATTGTAAGTAAAGCTCCGGCGTACCAGTGGTCACTTTATGACATGCAACAAGACCCTACCGAGTTAAACGATGTTAGTGCCGAGTTTCCTAAGGTGTTGAATCAGATGAGCCAGACTTATGAGGAATGGGCGGAAGAGGTAGAAGTAGAAAAGCGGGCAAAATAAACTAAACCCAGGCAAGTAGGTTATAATCATATTATCTTCTGGCGTCAGCGGGTATCACTTCGAGTCCACTCACAGTTGTAAACCTCACTTGTATGAAAGGGCTAGATTCTATTGCCAATAAAATCCTGGACGATCACTTCAAGGAACGCTTTGATCAGCTAATAATCAACTTAAGTATTGTCGGTTTTCTTATTCATGTTTTTTTAGTCTTTTTACATTGGTTGCACGTACTACCTGTTGATTTGCTGGAGGGGAGTATGCTGACTAATCCTATCGCCACATTATACACCCCGTTTACGTTCATTCTAGTATTTGAGGTCTACCTACTAATCTACTACTTACCTTCCTCGTTCACCACTTTTGTGAGTAAGCAGTACGAGATTATTTCACTGATTGTGGTACGGCGTATTTTTAAAGATGTCTCTAACGCTACGCTATCGCTTGATTGGTTTGCGTATGATTATAATATTCAGTTGCTGGCTGATTTGGTCGGACTAATTTTGTTGTTTCTAATTATTCAGCAGTTTAATCGGCAGGCCAGATTAAGTCCTAAAATAGGCCTCTCTGAGCGTATCGCACCATTCCTGAGATTTAAACGGCGAATTAGCGTACTATTATTCGCCGCTTTTATTGGGCTTACGATATTTAGCTTTTTGAAGTGGTTACTGGAGACGTACTGGTACCTGACTGAGCAGATTAGCGAAGTAACCAACGTCAATTGGATATTTTACCATGAGTTTTTCATTCTTCTTATCCTGATCGATGTACTGGTGTTGATTGTCTCTTTTAAGCATATCAAGAATTACAACCAACTGATTAGAAATACTGGATTTATCTTGTCTACTGTACTTATCCGACTGTCGTTCAGTGCCGAAGGCCTGATAAATATCATCATTATTATATTTGGGGTTCTATTTGGACTAGTTATACAAGCTATTTACAATCGTGGTACTGTGTCTTCGGGAAAAGTGTAATGTACTGTACTGATAGCGTAGTTTGGAATGGTACTAGGGCACCGTTCTTATGGAACTCACCGCAGGCATGTCTCGAACTGATTAGATAAGTTGTTTGGATAATCTTGGTAGAAAATGAATGACGAAAGCCAATGGCTGAGTGAGATAGCTAACGGAAGTGACCAGACTTTCAAAGTGCTGTATGAAAGTTATTCGGCAAAAGTGTATAACACCATTACTAGCTATACTCAAGATGCGGAGGAGCTGCTTCAAGATGTATTCGCTACTATCTATAACACTGCCAATAAATTTAGTATTAGTAGGTTTAGCGATATTCTTTCTTGCTTCCTCAGTTTTTAAAAATCATAATCATAATGGCATATAAATTGAACTATTTGATTATTAACCGTAAATTATGTAACGTTACTACAAATACTTTAGCGTTTGCGGGAACCAATAGATCATATCGATGACCAAGCCATGTGGCATCAAATGCAGCAAGGGCAAAGTCAAGCCTTAGCGATGATCTACGATAAGTATGCTAACGTTCTCTACAATTACGGAAAAAGCTTCACCACCAAATCGACAATTGTTGAAGATGCCATTCAAGATTTACTAACCGAAGTATGGACCCGGCGAGCCCAACTGACTACCCCCCATTCGGTGAAAGGGTATTTAATCAAGTCATTTCGTCAGAAACTTTTGCGCTTGCTCACTAAGGAGAAGCAATGGCAATTGGTAAACGATTATAGCACTTTTACTTTAAACAACTTCCAAGTGCCCCTTGCTTGGGAGGAAGCAAACGAAAACCAAGCATTTAAGCAAAAACTCCAGCAAGCCATTAGTGAACTCTCTTCTCGTCAACAAGAAGCAATCATTCTGAAGTATACCGAAAATCTCACTCATCAAGAGATTGCTGACATTATGGATATTAAAATACAAACACTGTATAACCTCCTTCACACGGCTATTCAAAAATTAAGTAAAACTTTTCAGAACGAAGCCCACCCGGTTTACACCTTTCTTTCCTTTTCGTAAGTCCGGCCCTACTGCCTGTAAATTTTCAATGGAAATGGTGCAAATAATCTATTTTCGCAAAATTTGAATCATTCTATTGATAATGTGGGAAATTTCAAAAATTTTCTCAATCGATACAGTAGATTCCATAGTTGGCTGCTTCTAAAACTAAACCAGCCGCCTAACCGGATGAGTCACTTTTCACTTCTTGAACAATTACTGCAAGATGAGCAATTCATCGCTTGGGTACGAGCGGGCAGTAGCGAAGAGGACGTCTACTGGCAACGGTTATCAGCTGAACATCCGGGGCAGGTTGAGACGATAGAGGAGGCAAAAAGGTGTTTGATTGAGCTAAGCCACTGGCGACATGCTTTACCGGAAGATAGAAGCAATAAGCTGCGTCAGAGAGTTTTGCAGAACACCCTTTCGGAAGAAACCGCACCTCAATCGGTAAAAACGAAAAGCATCCCGTACATTTTTCAGCGAGCAGCAGCTGTACTATTGTTAATAGGGCTAGGCGGTTGGATTGCCTGGTGGCTAAGCGGAGTTGATCATAATACCGCTACCTACCGCACATCTTACGGAGAAATAAAGGTAGTTACCCTACCCGATAGTTCGCTGGTTACGCTCAACGCTAACTCCACTCTCAAATACCGATACAATGACTCTGAAAATCGCCGAGAAGTCTGGCTTACTGGCGAAGGTTTTTTTGACATACGGAAAAGAGAGGTCCGAAGCAAAAGTAACCAGCGATCTCGATCGGTCTCATTTTGGGTACACGCCGACCAAGTATCAGTACAAGTATTGGGAACCCGGTTCAATGTGAAGCATCGCGGCGAAAAAACGCAGGTAGTGTTGGAGGAAGGCAGCGTTCAGTTGTCGGTGAACGAGCAAAACAAACCTTTACTAATGCAGCCTGATGAACTGGTAGAAGTACAGCAGAGAAGTGGAAAGCTAAAGCAGCAACCAGTAGAGGCTCTGAATTATAGCATCTGGAAAGAAGGAATGCTTCGGTTTGAAGGAGCAACTTTTGACGAGATTAGCCGAGTACTGGTTGAGAACTATGGCATTGAACTCCGTTTTGCTGATCCGAAAAAAAGTGCTCAGATTCGATTACGTGGGGTGTTTCCGGCTGAAAATATTGATTTGCTACTGGAAGCAATTGCGAATGTGAGCCACACTGATATGCGTAGGCAGGATACGGTGGTAGAATTTGAGTAGCGTTGCTTTAGCGACGGCTACCCTGATGAGTAACTAATTTTCACTACTAATACAACAATATGAAACGTTACTACAACCAATCCGCGTGGATTTGGCTACTGCTGGTTAGTATGGTAGGGGCATACCCTACTTTGGCGCAGCAGTTAGCCCTTTCCACATCTCAACCCCAGACTGATTCCTTTGCTCAACCAGAAAGCAGAGCATTATCTTCCGTACTGGAAGAACTGGAAAAAACGTACAACGTCAACTTCTATTATCAGGTACAAGACCTGCAAGACAAGCACGTTGACCAAAAAGTCCGTATTACCAAATCAGCGAACCTTTCCAAGACGTTGGATACGCTGCTAAAGGATCACGCCCTGGATTACAAAGAGGTTCAGAAAAACTACTTCTACGTTTTCAAGAAAGAAGCTGCTGTCGCACCCCAAAAGG
>CAKZPJ010000434.1 GCA_937138955.1 uncultured Flammeovirgaceae bacterium
CGTAGGAAATTGCGGATTTTCCTCTCAAAGCGTCGCCTACCTTTAGTATCCAGATTCTGGTAAAAATGAATATGCTTTTGCAGTAACTCCCGCCATTCAGTGGGAAACTTACGAGGCACACGATATGCCGGACGGTTTTGCCACCAAGCCCAATAACCTAAAAAAGCGAATAGCCCGAAACCTACTATTGTAAAAAAAGTATCCATATCGGTAACGAAATTATTGCAGTACTCACAATTGGCTGCGTATTATGAATATAAGAAAAGCAACCCGCCAGAGCAGGTTGCTTATATTTAGCTAGCTTATGGTAGTTATTCACTATGAATTATCTTGGCTATTTTTAGTAGTATCTGACTGCACCGACTTATACGATGAATCTTTTTACTCACGGTTTGTTTCTTTTTCAATTAAAGAACTCTCATTTTTCATCTTGGATAGTTTCTCATTTTTTACCTTTTGGCTAGGAGCTTTCTCCTCATTTGGTTGAGATAAGTTATCAGAGCTTTTCATAAACTGCATCTGAGTGTTCTGATCTTCCGATGTGCTCGCTTCTTCATCAACACTGGTTTTATTCATGTCGGTGCGCGTGTCAATATCGTTGAGGGTCTCCTCATCAGTAGCATCTACTATTGAGTAGGAATTTTGGGTGTCGTCACTCTCGGCTTTATTATCACTGGGATTGCAACTTAGCATCATGGCAAATGCTGATAGGGTTACTATAATTAGTCTCATAGCTAATTCAATACATTAGTAATTGGAAAGTTATATTTGCTGCTATAGCAGAAGAACCATGCCAGACGGCCGATACGTAGAATTACCCAATTTTTTACTTATACAGTGAGGACACAGCTTTACGTCAGTGGGGAACCCGCGCAACAGTTAAGCAGAATATGAAACTAATAGGAAAGGTATGGAAAGGGGGCGGAAGTTGATTCTAGCGAATGAAAAGACCCGAAAGTAGTTCGGTTCTTACGAATATTGTAGGTAAAATCGTGCTTTTGAGTATCAGCATTTGATCTACTCAGCTGTAGTTGCACACTCTGCTCACCCTCGGGTAAAGATAAACGAGAGTAGCTGATGCTGTGCGGAATAGTCTGCCAGTTTCGGGTATCAGCTCGCTCGGTCAGTGCATTTACTAGCCCGATGATAGCTCCCATATCTTCATTTTCGGATCGAACACTGTACTCCGTGGCTTTTTTCAGAGCTACTCTTAGTAAAGACGTACTAAACTCCTTAAACATACGCTGTTGTAGACTATGAAACGCGATGCTATTGATGTCCTGGGCTAATTCCAATTTCTGGGAAGTGCCAGATGGTGATTGCAGTTGAGCTTTGGTAAAGTAAGCGGGGCGCTCAACATACTTCGGAAAAGCAACTCGTATCAGTTCTATGTCATTTAGCCCCTTTTCCTCGTACTCCTCATCGCTACCCAGGGCAAAAGGAAGGTTCCAACCTAGCTGTTCATTCTTAAATACCATTGCCCCGCCCCTTCCTCGAACCAGAGCAAAATTCAGACTCCACTCTGATTTAACTGGGCCTAGTCCATTGTTCCAGAAAAATACTAACTCACCCTCGTTAGTAGCTGATTGCCTATATTTTTTGCCAAATAATTTTTCGTAGCGTTGCAACTCGTTGGTAAAGCCCATCCTATGCGCCGAGTGCAGCAGATCTTGCTGTAGTTGCTCCGGGGCATCTAACCCAAACATGGGTAAGTAGTCTTCTTGGTAGATATTTACAGCATTACGATAAGCGATAAAGGCATTGTTATAATCCCGATCAGCTTCATAAATAATGCCCATCAGCGTATGAATAAAAGCATCGCGATGATACTTTATTTTGTTGCTCGATA
>CAKZPJ010000435.1 GCA_937138955.1 uncultured Flammeovirgaceae bacterium
TCAAAGAGTAGGCAACTCAAATGACAATCCCCGCCCTATGGGGAGTTTTCCGTAGGGGGCACTCCTCATCCTAAATAGTAGTAGGGACTCAGTCCCGGAACAGCTCGAGTAATTACAAGATGATACCAAGGCTGGCTTATCGCTCACTGGGTCGGGCGTTGCTGAGGCCCTGTTGAGAACCGAAAGATAGCCCCGACGGAGCACAATAATCAGCAGAGTCTCCTAGGGAAGCCAAAGAAGAGAATGTTATGAAATGAAGCAGCCTTTACTCTTCGTTTCAGTTTTATTCCTAGATTTAAGGATGAAACTAGGGTTGACGATATTTTTATGGGGGCTGTTGCTTTCGGCCTACGCGCAAACCGCCTGGCAGGGCTTTGAACTGGATTCGGTACGGTCAGAGGTAGACGCAAAGTGGCAGCCTTTCTATTACTGGAAAGCCAAAAAGCAGGATCAACCGCTGGTAGTGGTACTGCATACCTGGAGTGGGGATTATACGCAAACTAACAATAGCCTAGCCGAAAGAACCAAAGCCAAAGACTGGAACTACATTCATCCAAATTTCCGCGGGCCAAATAATCACCCGGAAGCCTGCGGTAGCGAGTTAGCTATTACTGACATTGATCAGTCGATTGACTGGGCATTGGAAAATCTTGCGGTCAACTCAGATAGCGTCTTTGTTATCGGAGCCAGTGGGGGTGGGTACGCGACGCTGGTTACGTTCATGAAATCTCGCCACCGTATCCGGGGCTTCCACGCCTACGTGCCGATCAGCGATCTGGCCGCCTGGTACGAAGAATCGCTGGTTAGAACGCCCCGCTACGCCCAGGATGTTTTGGGATGTACCGCTTCAGAAGACAGCGTACTAAATGAATCCGAAGCCAAACGCCGTTCGCCCTTATACTGGGAAACCCCTTGGGAAAAGCGCAAAGATGCTACGCTGCATCTCTACACTGGAGTGCACGATGGCTACACCGGCTCGGTACCCATTACGCATTCTATCAATTTCTACAATAAAGTGCTGCGCGATGCCGGAGTGAAGGACACAACCAAACTGGTTGATGACCAAACTACTATTAGGCTGCTGACCCGACAAAAGGGAACCGAAAGTGATCAATTTATTGGCAATCGTAAAGTCCACTTATTTAAAAAATGGAAGAATGTATCCTTAACCATTTTCGAGGGCGGTCACGAAATGCTGGAGGATATTGCTTTGGAAATGCTGTAATTACTAAAATTTCCTTAACTTATATTCATTAATATTGACAAAATGAGTACAAGAGTGGATCATTCTATCGGTACGCAAACCAAACCTACTTTTATACAAAAGCTGGAAGAAGTGGTAGAAGCTAATTTGCAAAACGATCAGCTTAGTGTGGAAGCATTAGCCGAGAAAATGAACATGAGCCGCTCTAATCTGCACCGCAAGTTGAAACAGACTTCGGGGCAAACAACCAACCAG
>CAKZPJ010000436.1 GCA_937138955.1 uncultured Flammeovirgaceae bacterium
TATTGACCAGTCTGAGTGCCAGATGCTTTACCAGGGGCAGCCTATTGATGGAACTTCGGCTCAGTCGGTGGATATGAGTTGTGAGCGGGGTAATATGTACCGGAATTACTATACTTATTTGTACGGCCTGCCGATGAAGCTACAAGACCCGGGCACCAACATTAACCATCCGGTAGAAAGAAAAGAGTTTCAGGGAAAGCAGTACTGGGTACTAAAAGCCATCTACGACGCTGCTGTGGGCAGTGACGTTTGGTATTTCTACTTCAATCCGGAAACCTACGCGATGGAAATCTATCAATTCTATAAAACCGATGAAGCTGGTAAAATACTGCCTGATAGTGGCGAGTATATCTTACTATCCGAAGAAGAAATGATTAATGGTATAAAAATGCCCAAAGTGCGCGCATGGTACTATAATAAAGATGATCAGTACTTAGCTACCGATACGTTGGTAGACTAGCAATGTTTATTTCAATATCTTCTTTATTGAAGGTACATCCACACGTAAAATTCTTAGAATCTGAGCGGCACGAGCTTTATTTTTCTTTTTAGCCTTATCGAATTCGTCTATTAGCCCTGTTACATAGAGACGCTCATTGACTGTCATTCCGTCAAGTCCAATTATCTGTTGAACTTTTTCAATTGTCAGTTCTTCTTGGATACTATTTAATAGATACTCGCAAGCCTCTTTCTCTGTTGCAAACGTCTGAGAAGAATATCTTTCGCCGCGTTCTCTATAGTATACTTCGTATTCAATTAAATACTTCCCTTTTTTAATCGTTAATGCAATTTTGTTATCGTCGTTAGTCGAACCGTACAGTCCGTTCAGATAATATCTGTTATCTGAGACACCTAAACTCTTAAGTTCATTATTCAGTTCTTCGACGGTCATTCTCCAAATAGAATAAAATTTAAAATAAAAAGAACGCGGATACTGCGGTAGAGACAATTAGAAAGATACGATAAGCTCGTTCGGGAAGTATTCGTACAATTCGAAAGCCTACAATAGCCCCCAAAGCTATCGCTGGAATCATCATGGCATTTAGCTTTATTGAGTCAAGTGTAATGGTGTGCCAGATAAACACGTGCAGAGGAATTTTTAGCAGATTGATAATTAGAAAGAGCCAAGCAGCGGTGCCGATGTAATCGTTCTTCGGCAGCCGCATTGAAAGGAGGTAGATTGCCATAATAGGGGCTGCGGCGTTTCCGATCATAGTGGCAAACCCACCCACCAAACCGGTTAAAGCCGAAATCCACCAATGGCCGGGTATTGCTAGTGTGTTCTTTTGTAAATCTCGCCAAATCATTAATCCTAGACAGATAAAAATGATAATACCGATAGTAGTTTTAAATTGCTGATCGGAGATAGCGTCACCAAACCACACGCCTAAAGCAATTCCACCTAACGTCCAGGGCAGTAATTTGACCAAGAAGGGCCACTGGGCGTGGCGATTGTAGTAACGCACTGCAAAAATATCAGCCACTGATAGCATGGGTAGTAAGAAACCCGTCGATAGCTTTCCTCCAAAAACTCCGGCTAGTATCGGAATGACTATCAGTCCGGCTCCCATCACTCCGGTTTTCGACATACCCACCAGCATCGCACAAAGAATAACAAGCCCCCATTCTACCGGAGAAAGAGAAGAGAAATCCATAAACGTAAATTGCAGGTTGGAAGATTGAATATGGCAAATTACAGATTATATCAATTCACAATTTTTTAATCTGCAATTTGTAATCTTCCAATTCAATAATTCTGAAAGCTTACCTCGCTAGAGCGATCCATAGCTGAGAAGCGGATGAGCATTGTAAAAGGATTTTCGGCACCGTTGGGGCAGTCGGGAGCCGGATCAATATAGTACACAAAATACTTCTGACTGCGGGGGGCCAGTTCGTGCCGATCAGGTTTACCCAGCGTAGCTTGTATCTGCTTCTGCGACATTCCTTTCAGCGCGGTGTCAATTTGCGTAAGTCTCTCGCGCATTTGAGCACGTTCTCCGTGGCAGCCCTTGCGGTCGGCCTGAAACAGTACTTCGTCAAAGTCGGGAATATCCTTAGCCTTGGGCTTACAGTAACTTGTAATTAAGGTTAAGGAAAGAAGTAGCAGGCAATGAGATAGTTTGACCATAGCAACTGACTAACCGTTGGTCACTCCATTTTGTTCGGCTCAAGACAAAGGAGAATAAACATCTTCTGGGCTTTTTTGAGTTAGGTATCCGACGTATCTTCGCACCCGTATGTATACTGATAAATTTGTTAAGCTCGCCTGGGTACTGACCTTCTTAGGCTTTCTAATCGCACTCTCATTAAGCTACGCGTTTTTACCCATTCAAGTAGGAATACAAGCTGACGCCAACGGTAATCCCGATCAGTTAGTAGATCGAGAGACTTTTTTTTATCTGGCTCTGGGAGCTTTTGTGTTTGTTAATGTTATTTGTTTGATTTCGTTTCGGATATTGAACGCATTGCCGGCTTCTTCAACCCTTTTTTATCGTTCTGAACTATTCAAAGACCGCATCCGAGATTGGTTTGCGGCCTTTACCACCGTTATTAATATTTTTTTGATTTGCACGGTGAGCTACATCTCCTTGTTCAATAATCAGGGCGATTACCAGATTGGACAGTTTAACTGGGTTATGTGGGTAGGGCCACTGTTATTTGTGGGAGTAGTGGTTTGGTTGGCGATAATTCTGGTTAGCCCAAAACCAATTAGTACGGAAGCGTGATATTTACTCCTAACCGGAACCAACGTCCGGGCATTTGCACAAATCCGGCCTCGGTATATTCAGTATTGGTGATGTTGGTAGCCTCTACAAACGCATCCCACGAGTCGGTCTGATAGTATATTCGGCTGTCTAGCACCCAGTAATCAGCTTGGGTCATGCGATCTAAGTAACGCAAACGCGCACTGTGTTGCACAGTTTTCCAGATACGATGGGTAAGGGAAGCGATGAATTGATGGTTCAAATGATCGAGCAAGTATCGAGATTCTACTCCTTCAGTTTGGCTTAAATCAGCGTTTAAGTAGGTATAACTTAGTGAAGCCGCTCGCACAATATGGTCATTATTAAATCGCCCATTAATCTCAAATTCCAGACCATTGGTAGCTACATTGTAAAAATTTTGTGGCTGCCAGGGTTGATCCTCATTGCTTCTTACCCAGTCAATTAACTGAGAACCATCCCGATAAAAATAGCTAACCTGACCCCAAACATACTGCCCGAAATACTTTACTCCCCCTTCGTAAGCCCAAGCTTTTTCTGGCTGTAGCTGATCGTTGCCTACATTACTAGGTCCGTTGTAGTACAAGTCGGTATAGGTAGGAATACGAAAAGAACGGCCCACATTACCGTAGACTTTCCACTCATTAGTAACATCGTAGCTGGCATCCAGACCAGGAAAGTAATTCCAACCAAAATCAGAAAACCAGTTTACGTATAAACCGGGAGTCACATCCAGCCTATCAAAGAAGTAGAAACGGTGTTCGGCAAATATACCCAGAATGCTGCGTGCCCAGTCTCCTAAAGCAGGCTGCTGATTCCCCCCGCTAAAGTTATCACTATCAATAAATTCGCGACGGTACTCTATTCCTAATCCGGTTAGCCCAACTGAATTTGACCGAGTAGCATTCACTTCCGCCCCGCCTACGTGGGTAGTATGCACATTATTAAACGCGGCCGGAGTGCTGCGAATAAACAGGTAATCATCGTGGTTCCGTCGCCAGTATAGGCGAGGACGAACGTCCCAGGCACCAATTTCAGTATCAAGATCAACGCTGACTAAAGAAGTTCGGGTTTCTTCGTACTCTTCCAAATTCTCTACGTAAAATCCGCTTGCTCCAAAGTCGCGTATTGTGTGTCCACCCAAAAAGTTGAG
>CAKZPJ010000437.1 GCA_937138955.1 uncultured Flammeovirgaceae bacterium
TATCTATTTCTTTAACTTCAATTTCTAATTCATTTAGAAGCTCCTCAAACTTGATAATTACCTCAGGTCTGTTTTCCTTCTCTGGTTTTACACCAAACTCCAAAATTGTGATTACACTGGTAGTAAAAGAATTACCTTCAGCCGAAGAAGTAGCAACCAAGTCCGCTACCTTCTCGGCGTAAATTGGATGATTTTCAATGAGATAAATAAACGGAGCAGTATCAACGAATACCTTCATAGCTTATACTCGGTCTTGTGCCCGTTCGCTATTTATATACTCCTGAGCATCGGTATTCCAGATACCTGTGCCCACTCCTCGATATTTGTCAAGAATAGCCTTGGCGCTTTTTTTTCTATCGACTCTTTTAAGAATTTCCCGCAACAATATCTGCTGATCGTTAGCATTTAATTCATCAATCTCTTTTAAAATATGCTGAACCTTTGTCATACATCCGATTTTACTACAAAATACGATAATTTTAGGTAGTCAGTTCTAATACGTTATACCAACAGCTATAAGTAGTGTGGATTACCATAAAATTATAATACGTAATGTGTAAGTACATTTCTTCATTCAGAAGGTTATATACTCATTGCTAATTGTTCATTGTACATTGCTAACTAAATAATCCATGCTTTGGCCGATGCTGGCAACGGGGTCAGGCGATTGATCTTGCTCTACGAAGCATTGTTCTACTCCAATCTCTTTGGCTAGTTGCATAATCTTGGTGATGTCTACCACTCCGTCGCCTAGCTCCTGAAAAGCATCGTGGGGTACTTCATTATGATCGAACATAGTGGGCGTATTGGGCTTTTTATCTTTTAGGTGGAGTAACTTTATGCGTTCCGGCATCTCCTTCATCAAACCAACCGGATCGTGTCCGGCCAGACTCGCCCAGAACACATCTAGTTCAAAGAATACAGTTCCCGGATCAAACTCTTCCATCAAAATTCGGTAGGGAACTTGCCCCTCCATTGGCTCAAATTCGAAAGCGTGGTTATGATAACAAAGGTCAATCCCCGCCTTCTGACAAAGTTCACCAGCAGTATTCAGTTGCTCAGCCACTTTCCGGTAGTCATCTAGCGTTTTCCGTTCTCCTTCTACCATGTAACCAAATACTAAGTATTTGAAATTATACTTCACCGCATCATCTACCATTTTTTCAAATGAGTAGTCCTTCGGGGCCTCCTGCCCTATCAAGTCCCAGCGTCCGGTAACGAACGACCAAGGGAAAAAGGTACTGCTGGAAGTCAAACCCAAATCTTGCATTATTGGAGTTAGCTCTTTATAGTTGCGGACATCGCCTCCTTCAATTTGAGCATAGCCCGCTTCTTTAATCGCTTTGAGGGTAGCTGCCGGATCTTTCTCCATCTGATCGCGGACAGTAAACAATTGTACGCCCATTTGGGCTACATAAGGGTTATTAGGTGCTATTATAACCGAAGTTAAAAAGGGAATACTTGCGCTAGCGGCAGCAGTAGTTTTCAGAAAGTTACGTCGTTTCATAGTGCAGTAAATACTTTTATTAATTTTCTAAGAGCACGTTTGGATTTTATTTTTAGACTTTAGTATGAGGTATTTTCTGGTCAGACGAGACTTTTTTTGAAGGGGATAGCTCAGGCTATCCCCTTCAAAAAAAGCGATGTATGGACGAAAAATAACCATCAGAAATCTGAAGGATAAAGTTCAAACGCGCTCTAAGTTATCACTTTTTGGGAATCTTACGAAAAATGTAAAAACAGCTATAATTCTAGTTAATATTAATTGATAATCCCCATCCAATCCACTACTTTACTTCCTGCTACACAAAACCTGCCAACCATGCCCGAAATTCTCTACCGACCCATTCACCGAAGGCGATTTGTTAAAACTTCTCTCAGCCTAGCGGGCGCAGTGGCTACGGTTACCCCCATCTATAGTTACGCTACCTCTCCCTCGAAAGAAGTACACTGGGCTTTTTTATCTGATACGCACGTAGCAGGTGACAAGGAAGAGGCGTACCGAGGGTTTAAGCCCTACAAAAATCTGCAAACTGTTGTTCCGCAGGTAGTAAGTGCGGCTCCCCAAGGCGTAATTATCAATGGTGATGTAGCCCGGCTCACCGGAGAGCAATCAGACTACCAGCGAATTAATGAACTCTTGAACCCCATTACTCAGAAAATACCGGTGCATATGACGATGGGAAATCACGATGATCGGGCAAACTTCCGTCGGGCCTTTCCCGATATTACCACCCAGGTAGAAGAGAAGTATGTACACGTGATAGAGGCCTCGCCCGTCCGAATGATTTTACTAGACTCACTGCTGTATGTTAACAAGGTAGCTGGTTTATTAGGAAAGTCGCAGCGCAGTTGGTTAGAGAATTATTTAGCGACTGCCTCAGCTATGCCTACCCTACTTTTCGTTCATCATACCTTAGGAGACAATGACTCCGGCTTGCTGGATGTAGATCGTATGTTTAGTATTATACAACCACATTCGTTTGTGAAGGCCGTATTCTACGGGCACTCTCATCTGTATCAATACAGTGAGCGAGAGGGTATTCATTTGATTAATTTACCAGCCGTGGGTTATAACTTTTCTGATAGTCAGCCAGTCGGTTGGGTTGATGCCAAGCTAACGGAGAAAGGGGGCGATTTTACTTTGCGAGCCTTCGGTGGCAACCAATCGGAGGATAAGCGCACCACGCACTTGGATTGGCGGTAGTGCTTAGTCGTTTTGCCTTGTGATTCTTTTAAAAAGAACCAAACGCTCTCGGCCGGTATTTCCTTTAGTAAGAAAACTGTGGCCTGTTAGGTGCTCTACTTACACTATAATTTCCAGAAGATAGGCGTTAGATTACCAAATTTAAGATTTTAGCTTTAGAAGCTGTCAAGTTTAAATTTCTATCTACGTTTTCCATCCTCCTTTCTTCCGTCTTCCATCCTTCTTCCTTATATTCACCGTTTGAAAATTACCTAACCTATGAGAAATTTATACACCCTCCTCACCATCGCGTTTTTACTTATTAGTGGCGATTTCATCCCATCCCAGGCGCAGCAGCCCGATATGGAAAAAGTTAGTCAGGCACTGAAGCCCCGTAGCATTGGCCCCGCCGGAATGAGTGGACGAGTTACCACCATTGAAGCCGTGGAAAGTAATCCTGATATTATCTACGCCGGTACCGCTTCCGGTGGCCTGTGGAAGTCAGAAGGCGGTGGTATTGCTTGGGAACCTATCTTCGACAACCAGTCAGTACTATCTATCGGTGATATTGCTATCTATCAGAAAAACCCTAACATTATTTACGTGGGTACAGGCGAAGGGAACCCTCGTAATAGCCAGTCGGCCGGAAGTGGGCTATACAAAACCATTGACGGGGGCAAAACCTGGCAATATCTTGGGCTGGAAGCTACTCGCAATATCCATAAAGTCATCGTTCACCCGGAGAATCCAGATGTGGTATACGTAGGCGCGCAGGGTTCAGCTTGGCAAGATACTTCCGACCGAGGCGTATACAAAAGCACCGACGGCGGACAGACTTTTGAGAAAATTCTTTACGTCAACGAGCGTACCGGCATTGCTGATATGATTATTGACCCTAGTAATCCCGATAAGCTAATCGCCGCGATGTGGGAATTTCGCCGCTGGCCCTGGTACTTCAAATCGGGCGGTAGCGGTTCCGGTTTGCACATCACCTTCGACGGGGGTAAAACCTGGCAGAAACGCACTAGCGAAGATGGCTTACCCAAGGGTGAGTTAGGCCGGATTGGATTAGGCATTGCCCACAACAATCCGCAGGTGATGTACGCCTACGTAGAATCGAAGGATAACGCTTTTTACCGTTCCAACGACGGTGGTTTCACCTGGAAGCAAACCGCTACCGACGATATTGGCGGTCGTCCGTTCTATTACGCCGATGTGGCGGTTGACCCCGAGAATGAAAACCGAGTATATATTGTAGAATCCAGTATTCATCTGAGTGAAGACGGTGGAAAGAACTTTGAGGTACTACTCGGCTTTGATAAAGTTCACGTGGATCACCATGCTTGGTGGATTCACCCAAAAGACGGTAGCTTAATGATGGATGGTAACGATGGTGGTATGACCATTACTCGCGACCGAGGCAAAAGCTGGCGTTTCGTAGAGAACTTACCGCTAGCTCAATTCTATCATATCAACTACGATATGGAACAACCCTACCACGTGATGGGCGGAATGCAGGACAACGGCTCGTGGCGCGGTCCAGCGTACATATGGCGCGCCGGAGGTATTCGCAATGCCTATTGGGAAGAAGTAGCCTTCGGCGATGGCTTCGATGTAGTTCCTGACTCCAGCGATAGTCGCTACCTGTACGCCATGTGGCAGGGTGGCAACCTACAGCGAGTAGATTTAGAGACGGGTAATAATGCCTACATCAAACCCAAGCATCCCGAGGGAACATTTTTACGCTTCAACTGGGATGCCGCTATCGCTCACGATCCGTTTGACGACCAAACCATCTACTACGGTAGCCCATTCGCACACACAAGTACTGACCGGG
>CAKZPJ010000438.1 GCA_937138955.1 uncultured Flammeovirgaceae bacterium
ATTGAAGACGATATTTTATCTACTACCGGTCAGAAGAATTTTCGGAAGTTAGCCGATCAATTGGTTCCTGAAGGAAGAGCCAATGTATACAATCAGGCCATTATGGAATTTGGTGCCCTTCAATGTACACCCGCCAACCCGGCTTGCTTACTGTGTCCAGTATCTACTATGTGCTACGCCTATCAGCACGGTAAGCAAAAAAGCCTCCCAGTAAAAATTAAGAAAGGAAAAGTAAAGGAACGTTACCTGCACTACTTAGTGATAGAATTAGGCGATAAGATTTTAATGAAACAGCGACCGAAAAAAGGTATCTGGGGCGGACTCTACGATTTTTACTTGATAGAAACCCAACAACCTCAAAAATGGGATAATCTGTATGATCCCATGTTAAGCGAGCTAATGCAACAGCAGCCCAGCGTAGAAAAATCTGAATTGTACCAGCACCAACTATCGCACCAGCGATT
Organism: uncultured Flammeovirgaceae bacterium; assembly: GCA_937138955.1. GTDB lineage: Bacteria > Bacteroidota > Bacteroidia > Cytophagales > Cyclobacteriaceae > Tunicatimonas. Next base: position 465 of record CAKZPJ010000438.1, read on the forward strand.
ACACGTCACTTTTTATACTATTTCTCTGAACAGTAGCTTTGCACAGGAACCCCGCTATTTCGATGGTACGTTCTACTCTAGGAAGGATATAGAAGAGTTACCTAAGCCTATTTTGATTGATAATTTTTTGCAGAATAACCGCACCTGATATTAAATTATTTAGTAACTTGTAGTAAGGTAGAAAACGGTTATTTTCTCAATTTTTGTCAACTTCGCCAATTGATGGAACATTAACTTCGTTTTTTGAGTAGTAAAATATATCAACATTAATCATTATGGCAGGAGTCAATAAAGTGATATTAGTAGGAAACTTAGGAGCTGATCCAGAAATTCGTCATTTGGAAAGTGGCTCGAAGGTGGCTAATATCAGCATTGCCACTTCAGAATCGTATACTAACCGCAATGGCGAGCGAGTAGAGCAGACTGAATGGCACAGAGTAGAGTTATGGGATCGACTAGCTGAACTCTGTGAAAAATACCTTGCTAAGGGACGTACAGTTTATATTGAAGGAAAAATCAGAACCAATGAGTATCAAGATAAAGAAGGTGTTACTCGTTACGATAAGCGTATTCGGGCTACCAATATGACTTTTGTGGGCGGCCGGAACGAAGACAGTAGTAATAATAATTATCAGTCTTCGGCTAATGCTTCTTCACCAAAAGCTTCTGAGCCCAACGGAGTGCCGCCCAGCGAGGTGTCGTCTAACAATGCACCTGGGGCGAATAGTAGTGCTGGAACAGCAACCAATAGTGAGATGGACGATCTGCCGTTCTAATTGACATCTAACCCTAATCTATTGGAACCTCCCTCAGACGACGGGGCTGCCTCCAGCCTCTTCCCGGAATCGCTACTTTTTTTACTTACTGACCCAATTCTGGCTGATCTATTCGCCATACTTAGTCCATTTTATATAAGTATGGTGTTGGTAGTATTGATCCTTCTATTTTGCTCGGCCATGATTTCTGGCTCGGAAGTGGCCTTCTTCTCACTATCTTCGGACGAAGTAGATACCTGTCGGGATAGTCAGAGTCCGGCTGATCGTCACATTACTGAATTGTTGGCTCGCCCTAAATTACTACTGGCAACTATTTTGATTCTCAACAACTTAGTCAACGTAGCTATTGTCACACTATCAACTTACGCAACCTGGCAGTACTTTGGAAAAGATGCTGATGGTAGTGTTATCGTGATTCTTACCACGTCAATAACCGTCGTTATTTTGTTTTTCGGGGAGATTTTACCGAAGCAGTACGCTGTTCACTATTCCTTGCTTTTTGCCAAGCGTACCGCTGGTGCTCTACACGCATCTGCTCGGTTCTTTAAACCATTGTCTCTGGCACTAATGTCAGTTAGCAGCTTGGTAGAAAAGCGTTTAGATAAGAAGGGATATCAGGTTTCGGTAGATGAGTTGAACCAAGCACTAGAAATTACTACCCGCAACGATAAAACGGCAACCGAGGAAGAAAAAGGCATTTTAAAGGGCATTGTTAACTTCGGTACGCTTTCTGTTAAACAGGTGATGCGATCTCGCATTGATATTACGGCTATTGATATCGAGATTGATTTTCATGAGTTAATGGATATTGTAAACAAAACGGGCTACTCTCGTCTGCCGATTTACCGGGAAACTGTTGATAGTATTGAGGGCATTTTGTATGTGAAGGATTTACTGCCCCACCTTGATCAGGAAGATCATTTTGCTTGGCAAGATTTACTACATAAAGTCTTTTTTATTCCAGAAAGCAAAAAAATTGATTCCTTGCTAAAAGACTTTCAGGAAAAGCGGGTACACTTGGCCATTGTAGTTGATGAGTACGGAGGCACTTCCGGACTGATTACGCTAGAAGACATTATTGAAGAAATTGTGGGGGAGATTAATGATGAGTTCGACGAAAACGATATTCATTACAACAAGCTTGACGATAACACTTTTGTATTCGAGGGAAAAACCTCGCTAAATGATTTCTGCAAAATTCTAGATGAAGATATTTCTCTATTCGACAGCGTGAAAGGCGAAAGTGAATCGCTAGGCGGATTACTGCTAGAAATTCACGCTAAACTACCGCGAGCTGGAGAGAAAATTCAGCATGACAAATACGTATTTACCGTGGTAGCAGTCGATAATAAGCGAATTAAACGAGTTCGAATACTGCGGCAGCACCCCAATTCGGTATCCCGATCCCAAGAAAAAATTAACTCATCCATCAATCGTTAGTATGAACCTGCACTATCGCACCCTGGGCGAAGGTCAACCTGTAATCATTTTACACGGTATTTTTGGCACTTCTGACAACTGGCAGACATTTGGAAAACAACTAGCTACCGACTACCAAATATTTCTAATCGATCAACGTAACCACGGACTTTCTCCGCATAGTGACACCTTTGACTATCCAGCGATGGCGGAGGATATACACGAGTTTATTCAGCAGCATCAGTTAGACAACCCTATCATTATTGGACACTCTATGGGCGGAAAAGCCGCGATGTTTTACGCGGTAACTCATCCAAATGAGCTCGCTAAGTTAATTGTTGTAGATATTGCTCCTCGTCAGTATCCGGTGCATCATCAGCATATTTTGAATGCAATGAGTGGGGTAGATTTAGTATCGGCTACGAGTCGGAAAGATATTGAAGATCAGCTAAAGCCTCATTTACCCGACTTTGGAGTGCGACAATTCTTGATGAAAAACCTGAAGCGGGAAGATAACAATTCTTTCTCCTGGAAGCTTAACCTACCCGTTATCCAAGAAAATATAGAGAATGTCGGCGTAGCCGTAGATACAACGGTAACCGTAAAAAAGCCCACTTTATTCGTCCGCGGGGCAAAATCAGATTACATCCGAACTGAAGACAAAGCGTTAATACAAGCCATTTTTCCTCAGGCTACAGTGGTTACGGTAGAAAATGCCGGACATTGGGTACACGCTGAACAACCCAAGGCGCTTTACAAAGTGCTGATAGAATTTCTACAGACTAGCTGAACCGCCGAATAAGGTAAAATATTAGCGAAATAATAACGCTCAATAGAATGCTGGTAGCTAGCGGGAAATAGAAAGTAACATTCTCACGCTTGATACGAATATCACCCGGCAATCGTCCAATCAACGGAATATTATCGGAGAAATAGAACAGTAATCCGAAGAGTACGATGATACCACCGACTATGATAAGTAACAATCCCATATATTTTCTTTGATCTTTCATTAATCATGCGTGAACCCACCCAGAAAGGCACTATTTTCCTAATTCCAACAATCATCGCTCCTGACACTCAGCGTTCAGTATTATCGCCCCAAATACTTGAGGTAGCTAATCGGCTTACGTATTTTTTAGTAGAGAATGTGCGAACGGCTCGCCGATTTCTAAGCTCTTTATCAATCCAAACTTCAATCAGCGAACTTCAGTTTGAACTACTCAATAAAAAAACTACCACTGAAGATTTACCAAATTTGATAAAACCAGCCTTATCAGGGCAGGATATTGGCATTATGTCGGAAGCGGGTTGTCCTGGTGTGGCCGATCCCGGGGCGCGAGCGGTAGCTTACGCCCATCAGCAAAATTTACGGGTAGTTCCCTTGGTTGGCCCTTCTTCCATTTTGCTGGCGTTAATGGCTTCTGGTTTTAGTGGACAATCATTCACTTTTCATGGCTACTTACCGATTGATAGAGGAAAGCGTATTCAGGCGATTAAACGACTTGAGAAACAATCGCAGCAGTATCAGCAGACTCAGATTTTTATGGAAACGCCGTACCGGAACAATCAACTATTATCTGATGTAGTTAAGCACTGCCAGTCTAATACTCTGATTTGTGTCGCTAAAAACATCAATGGTTCCGAAGAATATATTAAAACTCAACCAGTGCATCGCTGGCGTAAGAATTTGCCTGATCTTCATAAAGTGCCTACTGTATTTTCGTTGTATGTGGCTAAGTAGTTTGCGAGCGAGGGCCGAGCAGATCATCTATTTGAATCAAAGCATTAACTTCCGATATTGGTAATGCTACTTCGTCGCCTGACTGTAAGATACTAATACTTTTATAAGTGCCCGGAACCGGATTACGATGTACTTCAATCTCGTGTTTATCTACGTCAACTAACCATAGCTCCGGAATGCCAGCATTGGCGTATAGCGGACGCTTTACTTCGTAGTCATTGTTCCAAGAGGTATAGGCTACTTCTATTACCAGAAATACATCGTCCGGTTGAGCTGTTTGTGAGGCGTAAAAGTCGGAATGCGGTTTCAGTAAAGTAATATCCGGCTCAGGTTCACTTTCATTAGAAATAATAATTGGGCTTTGCACTCGGGCAATAGCTTGCTCGCCAATTAATTTTATAATTAAGTTACTAATACGATCAACAATAGCAATGTGTAGTTTTCCTATAGGACTTATGTGAATAATTTCTCCGTGAATTAACTCTACACGATCATTCTCCGTCAGAATACCGACCTCAATCATTCGACGGTAAGTGTCAACATTACTCGTATG
>CAKZPJ010000439.1 GCA_937138955.1 uncultured Flammeovirgaceae bacterium
GTTTAGTAAGCTCACCAAAAGCATCAATACGGCGGTCGCGGAAGAAGGGCCAGATGCGGCGCACATTTTCCGAGTGGGCTAGGTTTATTTCTACTATTAGATTGCCTTCTTCCTTGGAAGAGGCTTTCGCTAGTACTTCGCCCTGTGGACCAGCAACAAAACTGTTTCCCCAAAACTGAATCCCGTTGGTCTGTCGAGATGGATCAGCCTCGTGCCCTACCCGGTTCACTGCAATTATGGGAAGACCATTGGCTACGGCGTGTCCTTGCTGAGAAATAATCCAGGCATCTAGCTGTCGCTGTTGCTCATCGGCCGGATCAGTAGATTCCCAACCAATGGCAGTAGGGTAAATGAGCGCATCTGCTCCTGCCAAGGCCATGAGCCTAGCAGCTTCAGGGTACCACTGATCCCAACAAATCAACACACCCAGTTTGCCTACGGAGGTCTCAATGGGGTTAAATCCTAAATCGCCAGGAGTGAAATAAAACTTTTCGTAGTAGGCAGGGTAGTCGGGAATGTGCATTTTGCGGTATTTGCCTGCGATGCTTCCGTCTTTTTCGAGTACTACTGCGGTGTTGTGGTAAACACCCGCCGCTCGGCGTTCGAATAAAGAAATTACCAGCACGATGCCTAATTCACGAGCCAGAGAACCAAAATACTCGGTAGATGAGCCTGGGATTGGCTCAGACAGATCAAACTGCTCAGTATTTTCGGTTTGACAAAAGTATAAGCTATTGTGCAATTCCTGCAATACTACTAACTCTGCTCCCTGTTCAGCGCATTGATGAATATTATGTTCAAGCTTTTTTAAATTCTCAGTAGTATCTGCGCTGTTTTGCTGCTGTACTAAGCCTACATTCATTTTTGTTCTGTATCTGTCGTTGTAAGCACATAATTAATCATGTGCTTACAACGATGAAGACTTGGCGAAAAGTTTAGTATTTTGTTTCTTTTCAGCCTGATTTACCGAACTATGCCTCACCAAGTAATTGCTTTTCTGCTTCTTATTACATTTATAGTTTCCTGCAATCAGGAAAAGGAAGAATCGCTGACTACTACCCAACAACTAGACATCCTCTTTCAGCACTATGTAGACACCAGTGGTTTTAGCGGTAATATTTTGGTAGCCGATAGCAGCGGAATGGTATATACCCGGGCGGTAGGTTACCAACACGCTACTGAGGAAGTACCAATGCAGCCTAATACAGCATTTTATCTGGCTTCCCTTTCTAAGCATATTCACGCAATGGGCATTCTGTATTTAGTAGATCAGGGTAGGCTGAGTCTGGAAGATACACTCGCGCAGTATCTACCAGATATGCCCGCGGCCGATAGCATCACTATCCAACAGTTGCTTACGCACACTCACGGCATTCCTGATTATTATAATTTTATGGTAAGCTTTCCTCCTGGTTTGACCAATACTGATGTGCTAGAAGCAATTCGGGAGGTAGATTCGCTGCTGTTTGAACCGGGTACCCAGTTTAGCTACGGAAATTCCGGTTATACGCTGTTGACAACTATTGCTGCCCAGGTAAGCGGACAACGCTACGCTGATTTTATGCAGGAAACGTTCTTTGATTCTATCGGAATGGAGCATACGGTAATTTTTGATGAAGAAGCCGATAGTATTCAGAATCGAGCCGTAGCCGTAAATACCCAGGGTAAGGCTGATAATTATCAGTTTCGTACCGTGGGTGGTGGGGGTATTTTCTCTACTGCGGAAGATTTGTACAAGTGGGATCGTGCCCTTTACAGTGGTAAGTATATTCGCCCCGAAACCCTACAAGCAGCTTACTCACCCGTTCGACTCAGCGACGGCAGCAGTCATCCCTACGGATTTGGCTGGTTTACCAATTCAGAAAACCCTAACTTTATTTATCATACTGGCGAGCTGAATGGTTTCCGTAACTATATCGGTCGCTGGCTAGATGAACAAAAAGTGGTAATTATGCTGAGTAACAACCAACGCGAGGCTCCCCAAGAGCTAATTGAAGCAGTCTATCAGATTTTATCTTCTGATTAAGCCAAGACTCCTTCTGGATACTGCATCGTCACACAGTGTAAAGACCCATGTTGCTGTACTAGTGCTTCGCAGGGAATTCCGATGATCTCACGATTGGGAAAGGCCTGTTGTAGTACTTCGCGGGCAGATTCATCCTGGGGTAGTCTGTAGAATGGCAGCAGTACGGCTTCATTTATAATCAGAAAATTAGCGTAGGTGGCCGGTAGGCGATTTCCTTCATTATCGTACATTGAATCAGCCATCGGCAAGGGAAGCAAACGGTAGGGCTTACCTGCCTTTATACTAAACTGTTGTAATTCTTCTTCCATTTTAGCCAGAGCTTCGTAATGCTCATCATCAGAATCAGTACACTGTACGTAAGTAATAGTTTGCAGATTGCAGAAACGGGCGAGGGTATCAATGTGACTATCGGTATCATCACCCGCTAAATACCCATTTTTAAGCCAAAGAATACGCTCAACTCCCAAGGTTTCTTTCAGATACTCACCAATTTGCTCTTTGGTTAAATAGTCGTTCCGGTTGCGTGACAGTAGGCAGGCTTCAGTAGTAAGCAATGTTCCATCCCCGTCTCTCTCCAAACTACCTCCTTCCAGCACAAAATTCTTCATAGATCGGTACTCAACTGTTGGCACAAATACTTGCTGCTCGTAAAGCTGGCGAGTAATCTGATTATCCAGATAAGCCGGAAACTTCAGCCCCCAGCCATTGAATTGAAAGTCTAGCAATATCGGCTGACCGTTATCTATTACTGTAAGTCCACTGTGGTCGCGCGTCCAAGTATCGTTAGTAAGAATTTCACGGTAGATGATGTTTGTTGGATCGCAATGAGCTAAATAGGCTTTTGTCTCATTAATATTGGAACAGACAACTAATAGCTTTTGTCGTAGCGATATTTCGTAGGCAATGCGTTGGTAGCAGGCAGTAACCTGATCTAATGTGCTTTTCCAATCCGTTTGAGCGTGGGGCCAGCTTAGTTGCACTCCACTCTGGGGGTGCCACTCAGCTGGAAAAAGAAGATTACTGTTCATGAAGTAAAGGTAACGTACAGAATAGATTAAAATGGCTACCGAGCATAGAGGGCAGAATCAGTAATCGCTTGAGTATGTTTGAAGGCGAGGGTCGTACTTAATCATTAAGCAAAATAGAACCAAATACTGTAAGCAAATGTTCTTACTACGAATGAATTACAGCAGAATTTAAAGGTTATCTGAGGCAGTTCCGGCAATTAAAGAAATACTACCCTGCTGCATATTAGAGCTGTTCATTGCTGAATTTTGAAAGAAGTTTGCTATAAAATACGGATAATTCAAAAAAAATGCTTATATTGCAAACTTCATTATTTATTATTTTAAGTAAAGAGATTTCAAGCTTTGCTTAATAGTAGTGAATTTTACTAATTAAGATAGCTAATGTATTTTAGCAGATCTTGTAAAAGTTGTTTCGTTTTTCACCTTTAATCCCTTAGCTTTTGGCACGACCCACAACTCGCAGTATCACGCTCAAGTCCGGTTATTACATTGAAGTTCGACAGAAAGGAGAAGCAAAAGGTATTAAAATTCGCCGAGATACATATCCTCAAATTCAGGCTGCTATTCGCCGTTACGAGCATTTGTACGAAGTTAAATACATTGGCGAAGTAAAAGCATCCGCTTAAAATTTTCTGATTGAACAGTAGTCGTCAATCCAATCGGCACCATTCGGAAGATCATTTAGGAGAAGCGAGAGAGTACTGGTGGAATGACGACTACTTAGCTTTAATTGCTCAAAGATTAGATACTAAGTCTTACCAAAACATAGCTGATATCGGCTGTGGATACGGAAGCATGACCTTCCGCCTGGCTCCTTACTTTGCCGATTCCGCCCACCTTATTGGAATCGATTTTGAAGAAGCCTACATTAAGAAGGCTCGCCAAAAAGCCAAGCGTGCCCAAAAATCTCTCAACACCCATTTTACTTTTCAGGTAGGCAGTGCCGATAAGATTCCGTTAGAAGATGGGCAGATGGATCTCACCTTCTGCCAAACATTACTCATCCACGTTCCCCAACCCACTGAGGTCATTAAAGAAATGAAGCGAGTTACGCGCTCCAATGGGTGGGTAGTTGCCTTCGAACCTAACAATCTGGTTTCAAGTTTGATGTTTGATAGCTACGCTAATACTAAGTACAATGTATCCGATACGCTAGAGATGATAGAAGTTCGCTTGCGGGTTGAACAGGGTAAACGTGAGCTGGGCGAAGGCTTTAACTCATTGGGTGGAGCCGTTCCTGACCTTTTCAGACAGACTGGTCTTACTGATATTCAGGTTTGGATGTCGGACAAAACGCTGCCTCTAATTCCTCCTTATAATAGCCGAGAACAGCGAGTGCGTGCCGCTCAACTAGTAGATTGGCTGGAGAATGAAGAAGGTGGTTTAGGCTACCAAGAGACTTTTCACTATTTCCGAGCCGGAGGTGGAAAAAAGCACGTATTTGAACGCTACTGGCAACGAGTACTAGCCTATAAAACAAAGTTACTAGCTCAACTAAAATCCCAAACCTACTTTTCTTCAGGAGGGCAACTAATGTACATTGTGGCTGGTCGGGTGTAAGATTGGAAGTATAGTAAGGGTTCACTCACAACCTTACTGTTTTAAAAGCCTTTCGTAATTCCTTTAACTTATCAGGATGAGCATTAGCTACATTATTCTTCTCGCTGATGTCGGTTGATAAATCGTATAATTCATCATCATTACGCAGTTTCCAGTCACCTCTTCGGAAAGCGGTTTCGTCTTTATAGCGCCAGAATATATCCCGTTCAACTGTGTTTTTATCAAACAGCACCGGACTAATATCTACTCCGTCAATAGGTAGCTTCGCCAGTGAATTAGAGAAGCCACTGATAGCTCTTAAAGCTGGGACGATATCAATATTGCAAACTGGCTGATCTATCACCTGATTGGGTTCAACACTACCTCGCCAGCAAACCATTGCCGGAACCCGAATTCCACCTTACCATAGCGTGGCTTTTTCGCCTCGCAGTAGATCATTGCTGGCATGTCCGAAGTAGGTTTCGGAATAGCCACCGTTATCAGAAATAAACCAGATGATGGTATTATCAACTGAAAACTCTACAAATTTTGGATAAGTACGAACATTTGGCTGAACGCTTAGTGCTCACTAGTGACGGGGCTCCTTGGATTGCCAACTGGGTGAATGCTGCCTATCCCCAAGCTACCGCGCGACGGTCGCCCAGATACTACAAACCTAAAGGCAGCGGCCGCTACCATGCCATAGAGCACCTGTCTCAATTTGCCCAGGGCTATTTCACCTACGCCCAGCAACGCAGTGCCTGGATAACGCAACTTAGTGAACAACTACTTGAACAGGGAGGGTATCAGGCAATTGCTACGATTGCGGCATTGGTGACTACCACCGATAAACTAAGAAAAGAAAAAGAAAGACTGCTGAACTATTACCAGAAAAACTGTTACCGCATGGACTATCCTCGCTATTTACACCAAGGCTGGATGATAGGCTCAGAGGCGATCGAGGCGGCACAGCGAGTACTTGATTTGAGGGCACTCAATATGAGCGATAGATAGTATCAACTTCAAGATATAATGCGAAATGCCGCTTAACGTCATTTTGAAATGCACCCAAGAGAAACAACACTAGAATGAAGCAATGGATATTTCATAACTTCATTGTGTAGACCACTACTCTTCCCCCGCGTCCACCGTAGCTTGTTCTTCGCTGGCGGTGAGTTTGAGCACTACGTGGGGATCATTCATTACTACGTAAACGGCACCATCGGGGCCGGGGGCTACATCGCGGATGCGACCTACGTTTTTCATAATCACTTCGTCGTGCATTACGCGATCGTCTACAATAGTGAGTAGTCGTACTTCTTCGTAAGCCAAAGCACCTACCAGCAGTTTATTTTCCCACTTCGGAAACTCTTGACCCTGGTAGAACTCAATGCCACAAACGGCGATAGAAGGTTTCCAGTAGATGATGGGCTGCTCCATTCCTTCTTTACGGGTGATGTCAGTTATTGGGGTACCGTTGTAGTTGCGCCCGTAGGTAATCACTGGCCAGCCGTAGTTATTTCCCTTGCGGATAATATTTACCTCATCGCCACCCATGGGGCCGTGCTCGGTTTCCCATACCGCACCGCTCTCGGGATGTACGGCTAGTCCTTGCGGGTTGCGGTTACCGTAGGTGAAGATAGATGGAATGGCATTGGGCTCATTCACAAACGGATTATCATCAGGAATACTACCATCGCGGTTCACGCGGTGTACTTTCCCGTTGGGACGGGTAATATCTTGCGCCTGATCTTGCGCGCCGCGGTCGCCAATGCTGAAGTAGAGGTGTCCCTCGGGGTCAAACACGATACGGTCGCCGTAGTGATGGCGGGTGGTGCGATAGAGATCGTGAGGAGCTTCAAATACGGTTTCCTCACTTGTCCACTGATTATTTTCAATCTTGCCCCGCACAATTTTGGTCATGGCGCCCGGCTTTTCCTCGCCATCATCTAAAGCATGGCTGAATGAGAGGTATACCCACCCGTTTTGATCGTACTCCGGATCAACCGCTACATCTAACATACCACCCTGCCCTTCGTGCAGCACTTCAGGAGTACCCTCTACAGGTTCTTGTAACTTACCGTCTTTAATTACGCGCAACCGACCGGGTTTCTCAGTCACTAGTACTTGGTTATCGTCGGCAAAAGCCACTGCCCAAGGCACTTCCAGCCCATCGGCAAAAACTTCTACGTCTACGTTATATTCTAAGGTTTGTAACTGAGTGGGCATTTGATCATTGCTAGCCATTGCGCCTTTTTCCGCTTCTAATACATAATCTACAATGCTGCTGATCTGCTTATCGTCTAGTGACTTCTCGTAGGCGGGCATACCTACCTGAGCAATACCGAACTTAATATTACGCCTAATCTGACTTTTTCCAGAGCCATGCTTCCACTCGCCATCTAAAAAGCTAGGGCCATTACCGCCCTTCAAATCTTCGCCGTGGCAGGAAGCGCAGTACTGGGTATAAAGTGACTGCCCTTCTTGGGCGAATGTGATGTCAGTAAATAAGAAGAAAGTAAAACTGAATAATAGGATTGGGTAGCTCTTGAACATTGTAAGAAAGTTAGGTTATTATGATTGGCTAATCAACGAAAAGATTGATGAATTGTTCAACTGCTGGTCGCTGATTTCTATTGATTGTCGGTTACACGCTTATTTTCATATTTCACATCGCGCATTTCCACCGATCACTTCTCTTTGTTTTTGAAAATTTGAAAGATTTTCCAGTCTCGGAAGGTTTTCTTGCTCTTCTCTTTTTGTTTCTTGCGTTTGGCTTTGCTTTTTTCTTTCAGACGCTTGGTTTTTTCCTTATACTTAGCCCGCTTGGTTTTTTCTTTCTCCTTTAGCTTGAAGCGTTTCTGCTTCTCTCGTTCTTTTATCTTAGAAGATTTAGTCTTCTCTCTCTCTCGTTTGTTCTGCCGCCGAATCCGAGCTTTCTTACGCTGGCTCTTTCCTTCTTTGCCCATTACATAGCGTACCGAGATCGCGGTAGAATATTCCATCCGCTGCTGATCCGATACAAAATTATACGCTGGTTTTACATCGGCCGAAACTAGCAAGCGCAGTAGAGGAATCTTCAGTTCAGCTCCCATAATCACATCGGCTCCTACCACCGCCCCAAAATCGTCTATGCCACCTATATGGCCACCTCCGCCTACGTAAAAGTTTAGTCCTTTCCCTACTATAGGAAAGTGATTCTCTACCAATAGTGTGCTACGTATTTCAGTATCATTACCCGTCAGCATTCCTTCCAGCGCAATGGTACGGAATACCCGCTGCTTTACCGTAATGCCCAACTGATCGCCGTCTACTCGCAGACCCGCTGCCGTGCTGTATTTCTGAGCGTACCCATCTAAACCAACCAAACAGCTAATTATTAATATTACTATACCCAGCTTACGCATGTTCCTACAACGAAGCTGCATTAGATATAGTCTATTCCCATCGGAATGTGTAAGTTTGATCAAAAATTTTTGAGTTTGTAGTATTGTATTTAACTGCCGTCATTTAAACCTAAATCTCCTACGGATAATTCCGCTTAAGCCCAGATGATCAATAGGGACTCACCCATGAAGCTGCTGTTTGACACGTTGCCCCAAATAGGCAGGGTAGCTTGGATTGGTGTTCGCCCGGAACGCCGAGCGTCACTACAAGTAGTCAATGAGGTAGTGGCGAAGGAAGGTGTTGGATTAGAAGGTGATCATTTTGCGGGTAGGCTTCAGAGTAAGCGGCAGGTCACATTAATCAATGCTGAACATATTCGGGCGATGGCTTCTATGTTGCACCGCACTATAATTGACCCAAGTTTACTACGTCGCAATATCGTAGTAGAAGGAATTAATTTATTGGCCCTAAAGGAGAGGCAGTTTCGGGTAGGGGAAACAGTACTGGAGATGAGTGGATTATGCCATCCCTGCTCGCGGATGGAGAAAAATTTAGGTGCCGGAGGTTACAATGCTATGCGCGGTCACGGCGGAATTACCGCACGGATCATAAAAGGGGGAATAATTCGGGTAGGAGATGAAGTAAGAGTTATATAGTGTTTCGGAGGTTATGGTTCTGGGTTCAAAGTCCAAATTAACACAATTCAAAACACTCAACATGAAATACTTAGCTACGCGCCATAACACTTAAACACGATAATACTAACGAATTATGGAAAATACGCAAGAAGACGGTTTGCAGATGACGCTTGGCCCCTGGCTGCTGTGGGGAATGGGAGTCGGTCTGGTAATCTCAGGGATGTACTTTGGCTGGAACTTAGGGCTGGCCGAAGGCGGAACGCTAGGACTAGCCATCGCCACTGGCTTTATTATGTTAATGTACGTGACCTTCACCTTTAGCTATACTGAGCTAGCCTGCGCTATTCCGAAGGCCGGTGGTGCTTTTGATTACGCCAATCGAGCGTTGGGAAAGCGAATGGGCTTTGTGGGCGGTATGGCGCAGATTGTAGAATTTGTATTTGCCCCTCCGGCTATTGCCGCTGCTATTGGAGCGTATTTTAATCTGTACTTTCCTGGTGTACCTACGCTAGGAATTGCTATCGGGGCCTATTTTCTGTTTACGCTACTTAATGTATTAGGAGTGCGCTTGGCAACTACCTTTGAGTTAGTCATAACAATTTTGGCAGTTCTTGAACTACTTATCTTCGCGGGAGTCACCTTGCCGCACTTTGAAGCAAAGAACTTAGCGGTTAACGCTTTCCCCAATGGTATTTCGGGGGCATTTGCGGCTATTCCATTCGCTATTTGGTTCTTTTTAGCCATTGAGGGGGTTGCCAATTTGGCGGAGGAAACGGTGAACCCGCAGCGCAATGTATTACTAGGTTTCGGTTCAGCCATTTTTACTTTGGTTATGCTTTGTATTATTACTTTCTTATCATCAGTTGGAGTAAACGGTTGGGAAGCAGTGGTATACCCTCCCGGTAGTAGTGAGGCATCCGACTCACCTTTACCGTTGGCTTTGTCGTATGTGGTGGGAGATAATAACTTTCTGTATCATTTGCTGATTACGGTTGGGTTATTAGGGTTAATTGCCTCTTTTCACGGAATTATTCTGGCGGCGGGGCGGGCTACGTTTGAGTTTGGCCGAATGCGCTACGTTTCAGCGCTGCTGGGCAAGGTTCACCCAAAATTTAAAACACCAGCTTACGCCTTGATCGTGAATATGGCTGTAGGAATTATCGCTTTACTTACTGGGAAAACGGGCGAGATCATTACGATTGCTTGCTTCGGAGCTATTTCGCTGTACATCATTTCTATGGTAAGCCTCTTTGTGCTGCGAAAGAATGAGCCTGAATTGGAACGACCATTCCGAGTGCCCTTCTATCCGGCTTTTCCGGCTGTTGCCCTAACTATTGCTACGGTAGCATTAATTGCCATGACCATTTATAACCCGATAATTGCCCTTATCTACTTCGGAATTATGATAATTGCATACGCTTATTTTCATTTCTTTGTCAATAAAGCGCAAATAGCTAAAACTAAAGCTTAATGATGAATATACTTTTTATTGGAGCCCATCCTGATGATTGTGAAGTGTACGGAGGGGGAACCGCCGCCTTATTTGCCCAAATGGGACATAAGGTAAAGTTTATTTCTACTACCAACGGGAATGCTGGTCACCACCAACTGATGGGTAATGCATTAATTGATCGGCGCAGTGCCGAAACCGTAGCTGCCGCGCGGATTCTGGGTGTTGCTTATGAAGTGCTGAATAACGATGATGGACAGTTAGAACCCTCGATTGCTAATCGTAACGAAATCATCCGTAAAATCCGAGAGTGGAACGCCGATATGGTTATTACGCACCGTCCCAACGACTACCACCCCGATCATCGCTATACGAGCGTGCTAGTGCAAGATGCAGCTTACTTGGTAATGGTACCTAACCTAGTAATGGAAGTGCCACCACTTCAAAACAACTCCACTTTCTTCTACTTCGCTGATCACTTTCAAAAACCGTATCCGTTTTCACCTGATGTAGCGGTAGACATTAGCGAAACTTACAATGCTAAGATACGGGCTCTACACGCTCATACCTCTCAATTCTACGAATGGCTCCCCTGGATTAGTGGAAGGTCTGACGAAGTACCCGAATCGGAAGAAGACCGACTGAACTGGCTGAAGCAACAGTGGTCTAGCTTTCCTGATGAAAAGATAGTAGGGTCACTGAAGAAATGGTACGGACAAGAGCGGGCAAATAGAATAGAGCGAGCTGAGGCCTTCGAACTTTGTGAATACGGCCATCAACCAGATGAAGAAGAAATAAGACAGCTATTTCCGATGCTGATAAACGCCTAGCTTACTATCAGTATCATATTAATCTCTTATCTATCGCCGAGAAAATTGATTCTTCACTTCAATAATCTGACTCATAATAGATAGAGCAATTTCCTTTGCTGACTTAGCATTAATAGCTACCCCGATAGGAGCATGAATTTGGTCAATCAGTGACTGGTCTATTCCTTTTTCTAGCAGACGATTGATACGTTTGGCGTGGGTCTTTCTGCTACCTAATGTTCCAATATACCCTATCTCCGAAGGTAGTAAAATCTCCAGCGCATTATCATCAATTTTAGGGTCGTGGGAGAGAATTGCACAGAAGGTGTAAGCGTCTAATGGGAATTGGTTCAGTACTTCGGAAGGGTAGTTCTGAAGCAACTGGCTGGGCGGATCAGGGAAAGTGGTGTTCTCGGCAAAATAACCCCGTGGGTCAATCACCACTGTCTCAAAGCCGAACTGCTGACCCAGCGACACCAGATCTACCGTAATGTGGGCCGCCCCGATAATTAGTAGCAAACTCTTGCGAGGAAAGATTTGGATGAAGTAGTATTTATCGTTGTACTTAACTGTTTTATGAGTACGTTTAGCGTACGCATCCTTTGCCTCAGCTAATACTTCTTCGGGCAGTTTATCGCCCCAAATATGCCCGTCCTCACCCAATAAAGTATTCGTGCTATTTCCGTCTTCTAGTGAAGAGATCAAGGTAGAAGCTTTATTTTTTTGAATATTGTCGAGCAACTGACTCCATACGCTGCCCTCTGAGAAGGTGACTGGCTGAAGAAATACCTGAATGCTGCCCCCGCAGGAAAGCCCCACCGACCAGGCTTCTTCGTCGTTTACCCCGTAGTCCAGTTTCATCGACGTATTTTCTACTAACGCTCGTTTAGCTTGCTTTACTACGGCTCCTTCTACACAACCTCCACTGACTGAGCCAGCCATTTTCCCCTCTTGGCTTACTAGCATTACTGAGCCTACTGGACGGGGTGATGACCCCCAGGTTTTCACTACTCGGGTAATAGCTATCGATTGATCTTTTTGCAGCCACTTTTGTAAAATATCGAGATATTCATTCATAATTACCGTAGTTTACTTATATTATTTTTGCTTTATTAAAATATACCCATTTGATTAAGACGAGTACTAAGTATTTATGCATAACCGAACCTTTTGGCTGGCTACCTTATTTATTTCTAAGTGCTATTTGGTTTAGTAGTAGTTTACTATCGGTTGTTTCACTAATATAGGCTAGCGTAAGAAAATAAAAACTACTATGACAAAAGTAAGATTTACGGCGGCACTTACTCGCTTCTTTCCTGGTCTGAAAGAGTTGAATGTAGAAGGAAGTACGGTGCAGGAGGTGTTGGATCAAGTGAGTTCCGAAATGCCTGGCATTGCTAATTATCTGCTGGAAGAAGACGGAAGCCTTCGGAAGCATGTGAATATTTTCGTGAAGGATAGGCTAATTAAAGATCGTAATACACTGTCGGATAAAGTTCATAGTCAGGATGAAATATTGATTTATCAGGCACTATCGGGTGGTTAGATGAAGACAGCACTGGTAGGAACCGCCAAAGGACTAATAGTATACACTACTACCGCGAACGGCCTTCAACCGGAGACGATCCACTTCACTGGTTTCGCGGTGAATATGGTGTACATAGACGAGCGGTCAGGATGGTGGTGGGTCGGAGTCGCCCATAAGCACTGGGGTCAGAAACTACACTATTCCGACGATCAGGGGAATAGTTGGCAGGAGACTGAAGTGCCTACCTTTTTGGGAGCAGAACTACCAAACGGGAACCAAGCCAGGCTTCGACAGATTTGGTGCATGCAGCATGGAGGGTACGATCAGCCCAATGTGTTATGGCTAGGCACTGATCCCGGGGGACTGTTTTGTTCGGATGATAGTGGAAAAACGTTTTCATTGGTAGAAAGTTTGTGGAACCACGCGAGCCGAAAAAGCCAAATGCAGTGGTTTGGAGCGGGTAGCGACTATCCGTTTATCCATTCCATTGTGGTAGACCCAGAAGATAGCCAGCATGTTTACGTTGCGGTGAGTTGCGCGGGAGTATTTGAGTCGGTAGATGGTGGTAAGTCATGGCGCCCTCGCAATCAGGGGTTGGTAGCGGCCTACTTGCCTAATCCACATGTGGAAGTGGGGCATGATCCGCATCGCTTAGTGATGGCTAAGAGCAACCACCGAGTGCTGTGGCAGCAAAATCACTGCGGAGTATTTTACTCAGCTAATGGTGGCAAGCACTGGCAGGATGTATCAGCGACCGATGGTATTCCGTACTATGGCTTTGCGTTAGTAGTAGATGAAAAAGATGCAGGAAGAGCCTGGGTAATTCCGGTAGAGAGCGACGAGCAGCGGGTAGCCCCCGGTTTGCAGTTGAACGTGTACGAAACGAAAAATTTTGGAAAGAGCTGGCATACCCAAAGCGAAGGGTTACCCCAAGGATCAGTGTTTGACATTGTGTTGCGGCAGGCATTTACTAAGAAAAACGAGCTGATGGTATTTGGCACTACTAATGGCAATCTGTACTATTCTTACCAGAAATCTATACGCTGGAAGCTAGCTTCTACGCATTTAACAAAGATAAATACGATTAACATTGTGTAGGGTAAGTTAGAAGACAGAAGACAGAAGACAGAAGACAGAAGACAGAAGACAGAAGAGGGAAGACAGAAGACAGAAGAGGGAAGGCTGAAGTTGGAAGAATCAGTTTCCCGGTGGAGCTTAGGCGACAGCCGGAATAAAAGCAGAGAAGGAAGTTGATACAATAGCTAAAGAGCCAACCGATGATCTGTACATTAATCTGGTCTGTAAAAATCTGATGCAAAAGAGAGCCGCCAAGCATGTGCCGAAATACCAGAGTGAAAAAGTTTACTTCTGCTGTGATGGCTGCGGAGTATCTTTTGAGAAGAAGCTCGATGCTTATATATAACTTGTCTCTCTGAAAATCAATACTAATGAATCTAAATCAGGTTACCGTACCCTCGTTAGACTTGAGCAAGTCAGTACCTTTCTACCAGAAGTTAGGATTGCGGCTAATCGTAGACGCACCTCCGCATTACGCTCGCTTCGATTGTCCAGATGGTGATACCACTTTTTCTATTCATCAGGTTGAAAAGCTGCCTGAAGGTGATGGTATCTACGTATACTTTGAGTGTAAAGACTTAGATGAGCAAGTAGCCCAACTTCGCAAGAAGGGTATTGAGTTTGACCAACTTCCTATTGACCAACGCTGGCTATGGCGAGAAGCTCGGTTAAAAGACCCTGATGACAATCAAATCGTTTTATTTTACGGTGGAACAAATCGCAAGAACCCACCTTGGCGAGTAGGCGAATGATAGCTTAGAATCCTCATAATTACAAATCCGCTTCTATTAATGAAGGGTTCTGGCCTTGTGCGATACTTTTTCACAATACTATTCTCTAGCAACCATTATTATTACTAGAGGCTTTAAGTGACCGATTATAAAATATTTCCTCAGAAAAATGCGAAATGGCGGTTTTTGGTATTTCTGCATACAGTAAAGAAAAATGTTTTTTGGAATGCTATATAAAGAGGTAATTTTGATGATGGTTGATAGGGTGAGAGACTTACTATCACCGCTATCTATACTATTGAACTAAATTTGTCTCTCTATCCAATAATTATTACATCGAGCATATAAGTGATGCAAAACCTAAATAATATTCCATTTAGTAAAATATTTATATTCTAATATGTTTAAGTAATAATTCTAACCAATTACATCTAGTTATTACAAGAACTTTTAGGCAAAGCTTGTCACAATTATTACTTAACCCCCTGTGTTTCAAATTTGTACTACCAATACAAAACTATTAATAGTAGCAAAATTTACGTAATATTGTTTGCATCAAATTAAAAATACGGGTTAGCAATTACCAATACTTACAATGGCGAAACTTAAAAATATTATCAAGCAATTGTCCGACTCAGATTATACATCTATTCATGAGTCGTTGATTGAGAACAGTGCGGAGAAGTCAGCATATTTGCTAAAAGCGATGCGTGAACGTTCCTTATCCGATAATAAAATTATGGATGAATTGGGCGTAAATACAAACGCTTACTATACATTACGTTCTCGCCTCAATCAAAAAATCGAGGAATATTTGCTGCAGCAGATGGAAAATCCTCGTACTGATTTGATTAAAAAGGTAGCTAATATTAATGAGGTAATCTTTACGAAGAAACGTGCCATTGCTATTGCTACCTTAAAAAAGATTGAGAAAGAATTGCTAGACTATGATTTGCCCAGTGAGCTTACTACCATATACAAAACCCTCCGTAAGTTACACATTAATACACCCGATCACTTTACATATTCGCAGTCGTATAACAAACACGTAGCGTACACCCTTGCGGTAGACAAAGCCGAAGAATTACTGTGTCAGTATTTTAAGAAGTACGGCGATTATACTATGTCGCGCGATGAGACCACTCAACTTGAGCTTTCGTTGCTGACGGATGAAATGAACAATCTGTGTAGTTTATACGAATCGCACCGATTGTATATTTACCAAAGCTGCCTGAACATCTTCCACCGTCTGTTCGTAGAGGGCGAGTCTTACGACAACAATACGCACGAACCTATTGAGGATATTCTGGATAAGATGCAGGAGATTCTGAGCAATTACTACCTGGATTCTATTTATCATCATTTGCAGTTGGTATATGAACTACTTCGTCTAGAATATTACAATCATTATAAGGTATACCGTAAAGCAGAAGATTTCTACGAAGAAGTGAACGACGCGGTAGATACTTTGCTTACCAACTATAGTCTGCATACGTATCCGACTCAGTATCTGATTTCTAAAATTGAGCGGGCACGACGGATGGGTAACGAAGAAACTTTGTACGAGGAAAACAAAATGCTTTTCCACGATTACGAGGGCGACATAGACGATGTGCCGAAGTACGTGACCTATATTATGTACCGAGCACTATCTTGCTACTATGCGGGTGAGTATAATGAGTCGGCCCGTTGGATTAACAATCTGCTAAACGAACTAAGTCTTAAAAAGTATCCGTACGCTCAACTGGAGGTGAAAGCGGTACTGGCTCTTCAGTACTGTCTGATGAACGATTATGATTTATTTAATCAATTAACCAATAGCATCCAGCGTCAGATACGACTATTAGGTAAAGATAATTGCGATTCTATTGTCATTTTTACTAAGATATTGAAGATTTCAGTTTCCGATGTGAAACGCGATAAGTACAACAAAATACGGGCACTGGCCGAACGCTTTGCTCGCTTTGATATGAAGCATTTTGCTCCTACGATGCTCATCAAAATGGACGAGTCGTTTATTAATAAGCTCTGCTAAAAATCTACTCTTCATACGTAAAACAAGGTCAGGAACATCGTTCTTGGCCTTGTTTTGTTTTAGCTACATAATACTCAGTTTGGTAACTAATATCTTCGCAAGAGAAAGTTTCTCGAATTATTTATTATACATCTACGCTGATTGGGGCAAATGCTTTTCCACAGGCACATACGGCAGATCAAAAGCATTAGCTACGCTTTGATAGACTACTTCACCCCGTACTACGTTAAGGCCCAGTTTGAGTGGGTTGGATTGCAGGCAAGCCTTCTCCCAACCGTGTTTGGCTAATTGAAGTGTGTAGGGTAGCGTGGCGTTGGTCAACGCTAAGGTGGAGGTGTAGGGTACCGCCCCTGGCATATTGGCTACGCAATAGTGCAGTACATTATCAATCACATACGTTGGATTCTCGTGCGTGGTGGGTTCGCAGGTTTCAATGCAGCCTCCTTGGTCAACGGCTACATCGACCAGTACGGTACCCGGTGCCATTTCCTGGAGCATATCACGGGTAATTAGTTTGGGAGCTTTGGCTCCCGGAATTAGTACCGCGCCTACAATTAAATCGTGCGAACTGATGAGCGAGCGGATATTGTACTCGCTGGACATAAAGGTATTCACATTGGCGGGAAGCACATCATCCAGGTAGCGCAGACGGTTCAGGTTGATATCCATAATGGTAACATCAGCTCCCAGGCCAGCTGCCATTTTAGCAGCATTGGTGCCCACAATACCTCCTCCTAGAATAAGCACCTTCGCTGGACGAACGCCGGGGACTCCACCCAGCAAGATACCTCGTCCCTGCATGGGTTTCTCCAAATACTTAGCCCCCTCTTGAATAGACATGCGCCCGGCTACCTCCGACATGGGAACCAGCAACGGTAAACTGCGGTCGGGTAATTCTACGGTTTCGTAGGCTAGGCAGATCGCCCCGCTTTTCATCATCGCTTGGGTAAGTGCTTCGCTGGAGGCAAAGTGGAAGTAGGTAAATACTAATTGATCCTTACGCACCAGATCATACTCAGCGGCGATAGGTTCTTTCACCTTCACAATCATCTCAGCCGATTCGTACACGGCCTCAATAGAAGACAGTATTTCCGCACCGGCTTCCATATATTCTATATCGGGGAAACCGCTACCTTCGCCAGCGTTTTGTTGGACGTAGACGGTATGGCCAACTTTAGTAAGTTCTTTAGCTCCGGCTGGGGTTAGTGCCACCCGGTTTTCGTTGTTTTTTATTTCCTGAGGTACTCCGATAATCATTAGACAGGCTAGGTTAATATTTAAAAAATAGGATACAAATATACGTGATCTAGCAGGTTTTATTTCAATGAATTGAATACAAAAAAAGCCCATTCTAGGAATGAGCTTTCAATATCTTTTCTTCTGCAAAACCCGTTATTCCTCGTTAACAATTACCCCGTCAGCTACAAACGAAAGCTGAGTTTTAGGTTGGGTAATCTGGTTAATCTCTTCTTCCGGTTTTCCGGCATCTTCCGCTAAGTGACGCTGGTCTTCAACTGATACAGTTTCTACCAAGGCTTCGCCCGCAATCACGACAGTTTGTCCGGTAATATCTTTAGGTACGAAGAAACCGTAGTCCTTAAATCGCACCATCATTTCCTGATTGTTTCCCACATTAACGGTCATCCAGCAGCCTTTGGCCTGACAAACTCCGGTCACTTCACCGCGCACCTTCGTTTCTACGCTTTCTTCATCAGCCAATGTTTCGGGCAGTTCGGTAGCAGTGATTGCGTTTTCCTCGGTAATTTCCTCGCCAAAGTACTGCTGAGCCTGGACAGTGCACATAATTAAGCTAAACAAAGAGGAAAGAATTAATGATTTCGTAGTCATTGTGAATATGGTAAAGATGATAGCTTCGTAGCTAAACTGATTCGTATTTTATAACGACGATTATCATTTGGCAGTTCTTAATAAGGAGACAAAATTATTAGCGATGGTGTAAAATAGAACTTACCCAAGAAGTCTATTAACACCTGAAATCGAAGCTGCTCAAACAAATAGTCTCTTGGAGGTTCACGGTAATGCGCGTAGTGCAGCCACAGTAGGTACACAGGCTCTCGCAAAAGGCTAATGCCCCGCTGCCGAGTTTCTAGATAAGTCTGTTGTACATGGGTGCGCCAAGTAGCTTCGCTCGGCGGATTTTATCCCAATAGGGCACGGTGGGATAGCTGGTATATCGTGGTCCCGGTACGTTATATTTGCTGATTAATTCCTGGTTCAATTTTTCGATTG
>CAKZPJ010000440.1 GCA_937138955.1 uncultured Flammeovirgaceae bacterium
CACCACCCGATCAATAATAGCGATTCCATTGGAAGCCATATTCTCGAAGGTATCTACACCATTGTTGGGAAAGCTTTGCCGGGTGCGGTGGATATTAAATTGGTTGGAGAATTTCCGTCCAAAGGCTTGTTCTACCCCGTCCTTCCCGATCATAAAACCAATCAGACCACCCCAGGTAGCGGTAGGATTATCCGAATCCCAACCAGCTAGCGTTCCGATTTTGATTGTTTCGGCAATATCACCTTCTCCGTAGAATAGGCTCACCAGACTGGCGGCAAAGTTGATTCCAGCGGCAAAACAGCCATTGCAGGTGATGTTCCGAGAGGTAATATCGTATCCGTCTTGCTGGTTCACTTGGTAGCGGTAATAAACAGAGTCCCGCGCCTGCTCCCAAGAAATACCTGATTTGTGCTTTTCTTTCACGTAGTCGTACATACGAGCCGTGTAGGAACTATCGGGCAGAACGTCTCGGGCTTGGTCGGCCAGCTTGCGTAGCTGCTGATTGATAGAGGTAGTGCTGTCTGCTTTAGAAGCTAATGAGTGCATTACTACGTAGAATTCAGAAATATTAGCAGCCTCTTGTCGGGCAGAGGTACGAATTGGCAGGTGGGCTATTTCTAAAGCAACGTCGGGTCGAGCGGGCGCGAATAAGCCGAATATTTCGGTCGTCAGTTGCGCATCAATCATGTCATAGTGCTCGTTCTGAGCGGGATCACTGGTTTCAGGTGGTAGCACTCCTTCTACCATTAAATCCAATACTTGCTGATTTGATACCCACAAATAGTTTTCTTCTTCGGTTTTGATGTGCTTCAACCAACCTTCCCGAATTTGCTTCGGAGTCAGTTTAGCGGTCTGATTAGTTAGCAACAAGTGCTGATACATGTACTCAATGTCGGTATCGTCGTCTGCTCCCCACATTTCACCTTTGCCTCTGAATACGAAGTCGATAGTAGAGGATAAATTACTGGGAGCATCGCCCGCCCAAATACTAGGTAAATCAGGTTTACCCCAATCGTCGCGGGTGTAAAATGCACCAGTTTGATACTCGCCGATATTGCCTACCTTATCCATTTCAGTAACGAGCCCGGTCCAGTTAGCGATGCACTGTCCCAACCAGAATCCGTACAACTGATCTTGGTACTTGGCGCGGGAGATCACTATTTGCTGGTCGTCATCCTTTTGCTCAATTGCTTCCTGCTGAGTAGTACCTTGTTGATTGCTACAGGCCGAAATAGCTAATGAGGCAATGGCTAAAATAACGTAGTGTTTCATTTTTTCGCTGATGGTTGGTATTGGAGCGATTTAATCTCTACACAAATTTTCAGTATGACTTTTAACAAGCCTCCGGATGATCTAAGTAGCCTAAAAGCAAAGTCTATTCTACGGAACAGACGTAGAAACTTTAAATCGTTCCAATAGCATTTACTTCGCAATCAAGAAAAGAACGCGAGAAATAGAGCTTATACTGCATTCGGTGTTATCGCTTAGCCTACCCTATCTTGATATCCTTTTGAGCGAAAGGTTGGTCGTATAAACGAGTACCGGTAGCTTTATACAGCGCATTGGCTAAGGCTCCCATGACCGGCGGTAGCGAAGGCTCACCTAATCCGGTTGGACTGATACCATTTTCTACAAAGAAGGTTTCAATCTCTATGGGTGCTTCCTTCGTTCGGATAAGGCGATATTTATCGTAGTTGCTTTGGTCGGGCTTACCGTCGGTGAAAGTGATGGCTCCGTAAAGGGCATGACCAATACCATCGATAATACCTCCTTCTACCTGATTAATAGCCCCTTCGGGGTTAACTACAATGCCGCAGTCTACAGCGCACCAGACCTTTTTCACTTTAGGTTGACCACTATCCATTACCATATCCACCACTTGAGCGACATACGAATTATGACAATAGTAGGCCGATACTCCCCGATGAACCCCCGGCGTTTCTTTGCCCCAACCTGCTTTCTCCTTGACTTCCTTCAGAACTCCGGCGTAACGTTCAGCATCATAGTCATTATCTTCTCCTACCGGATTACTAATGGCTCGATCGAACAGCTCCAGACGGAAATCAATAGGATCTTTTTCAGCTACTTCGGCTACTTCATCTAGGAAGGATTGTTCAGCTCCGGCCACGAAATTGGAGCGGGGGGCACGCCAGGCTCCGGTAGAAATATTAGAATCTACGTTATGGTTTTCGGCTAAGTAGCTATCAACTGTGCCCGCTGGGTAGCGATTTGCGAATACCGGCCCACCTTGAATACCCGCTCCTCGCACATGGAAAGCAGTCATATTGTTGTCGCTATCCAACGCAGCCCGGTAGGTGATTTTGTAAGCCGGACGGTAGGTTCCTTGTGTCATATCATCTTCTCGACTATACACTAGTTTAATAGGGGCACCCGCTTTCTGAGAAATGGCGGCGGCTTCCAACCCAAAATTTCCGTAGAGCCGTCGGCCAAAACCTCCGCCCATGCGGGTCATATCAATACTAATTTTTTCTTCCGGCATTCCCAGTAAATCTGATACGCTTTTCCGCATATTCTCCGGCGTCTGAATGGGTCCGACTAAATCAGCTTTTTCGGCAGTAACGTGGGCGAAAAAGTTCATTGGCTCCATTGTGTTGTGCGGCAGGAACGGTGCGCTGTAGGTTCGCTCCACTACTTTCGCCGCATCGCGGAAAGCCGCGTCGGGGTTACCATCTTCACGGGAAGGCTCGTTAGCTTTAGTGTTGATCGCTTTGGTTAAAGCTACTTCAATATCTTGCGAATTTTCACCCGGACTTTCCCGCTCCCAATTTACTTTCACACTTTTCTTCGCTTTCATTACCGGCCAGGTACCTTCGCCAATCACGGCAATAAGTTCAGGGAAAGCGTTTACATCTGACCAGGTTTTACCTTCATCGGATGGAGCGGTCTTTACCCGGAAAACGTCTTTAACCCCTGACATCGCTAAAGCCTCACTAGCATCAAAATCTTTGATTTTCATTCCGAAGGCCGGTGGGTGAATAATCATGGCGGTAAGCATCCCGTCCCGCTTTAAGTCTAATCCAAATAATGGTTTTCCTGCAACAATCGCTGGCCCATCTACATTTTTAGTAGGACGGCCGATTATCTTAAAATCTTTTGGATCTTTTAGCTCAATTTCTTCGGGTACTTCTAAGCTAGCTGCGGTAGTGGCAATCTCGCCGTAACCAATAGATTTATCCGAAGCAGCGTGGGAGATGGTTCCGTTTTCAGTCGATAATTCACCTACGGGCACGCTCCATTGTTGGGCGGCGGCTTCCATTAGCACTCGGCGAGCTGAAGCACCCGCCATTCGTAAACTTTGCCATCCCTGTCGGATGGACTGACTTCCCCCGGCCAATTGGCGAGTGTATTTTTCGGTATTTAAACCAGCTTGCTCAACCGCTACATCGTTCCAATCTACATCCAACTCTTCGGCTACAATCATAGGCATGGCCGTTTTCACATTCTGGCCAATTTCCGGGTTGGGCGACATTATCGTTACGTTGCCGTTGTCGCCAATTTTGATAAAGGCATTTACATCGAACCACTCGTTAGGCACATCGGCAACTTTTTCGGTAGCGGGTTGACATGAAGTCAGCCAGTTGAAGCCAATCATTATACCACCTCCGGTAGCAGAAGATATTTTCAGAAAAGATCGTCGGTTGAACTGCGTTTTTATTAAAGTCATAGTAGTTTTTGTTAATTGGAAAATTGCAAATTCTTGAAATAAAGCCGATGGCTAATTTGCAATTTTGAAATCTGTAATTTTCTAATTGTGTCAGCTCAACTTTTCGGAAGCAGTGCGGATAGCGGCCTTGATACGCACATAAGTACCACAGCGACAAATATTGCCGTTCATT
>CAKZPJ010000441.1 GCA_937138955.1 uncultured Flammeovirgaceae bacterium
GTCTTTCCCTAATTTCTATCTGAAGCTCGCCTTGAACAAACCAGCCTAGGTCTGAATCGCGGGATAAGTCTTAACTTGGCGGCGACCGTAGTTCACCTAGGCTGGTGTTGAGGCGGTGAATATATGGACAACTTTATCAAGTTGCCCACATATTCACACCATAGTAGCAATAACTACTTTCTTAGATTTTTACTATACTACAAACCTAAAGGCGGCGGCCGCCAATATGCAAGTGGATAAAGGTTTACTTTGTGAGTTGGTCTTTGAACTTTACATGAAGCGCAGTAAAATAGAAGCCGTCTTCAAGTTCTGCAAAGATGTCTTATGTTGGGAAAGTCCTAGAGTTCGTGATTTTGAGTGCTTTAAGAACCTATTGACCCTGGTTTACTTCGTAGCAGGTTACTTCTACGAGGTAGAGCCTGAATTGGCTACCCTTCCTCAGGCCATCTTACTCGCCAAGATGGGTAACGGAAAAGGAAAAATCACCCCTTACTACATCTTGAGAGGTTTGCAAAAGATCGCCACCTACCAGCAAATGCAGCAGCAACTAAACCAAGAACAGATTACCGAAAAGCAACTCAAACAGGTTACTGACATCTTTAGAATCAATAGTGACTAAATCTGTAGAGTTTTCAGTTAACTTAACTAAGAATAATTATAAACCAGCACGACCGATGAAAGCATTTTTTTCACTAATGGTAATTTTTTGCTTGACTACCAGCAACCTTTGCGCCCAGGAAGTCTCTCGTTGGCATATCACGCTGTCGGGCGAATGGGCTTTACCAGTAGGAGACTATCAGCGAATTGCTCCTGAAAAAGCTGTTATTGAGGGGGGGGATATCAATGGCTTTGATAAGGAGGGCAATAGTGCGGCTGATTTTCCCTACGAGATGGGGCTACGGCTGGTACTCGGCGGCTCTTCAGGTGCTTTAGACAAACCAGACGAGGTTACCTACCGGCAGGTGCAGTTAGGGTTTCTGCTTGGTTATAGTTTTTAGTTTATTAATTGTTCTTCGTGTGCTGTGCCTCGCGGCTTAACTTTTTTTATTGGCTTCACCCATTCTATACTCTTAAATTTGCGTCTACAAGTAGAGTTAGTCATTATCAATTAATCGATCTCTTTAGGTTATCATAATTTTTACTTTCCATCGCTGCCTACATTCCGTAAATTGTCGGGTATGGATGATTTGATGAAAAATGTTCAGCGGTTTAGCCAATTTAGCGATGAAGAGCTAGCAGCGTTTTCAACCATTGTTCAACTTAAACAACTTACTAAAGGCGACTTTTTACTGAACGAAGGACAGGTAAGTCAGGAAATAGTCTACGTGCGCCAGGGGCTACTTATGTACTACGTCAATAATGACGGTGACTCTGTTCCGCGCGATTTTGCCATGGAAGATGAATGGGCAGCGTATTTAAAAAGCTTTTCTAGTGGTCAGCCAGCAGACATCAACATTGTTGCGCTAGAAGATACCTCTGTTTATGCGTTCAGTCGCGATAGCATTCAATCTCTTTTCCAAGCGCACCCTCGCTTCATGGCTCTACAGAATTACCAAGTAGCACAAGCTTTTATTAGCACCTCGGAGCACGCTAGCAATTTGGCCATGCTAACTGCTCAGCAACGGTACAACTGGTTAGTAGAGCAAAAACCTCAACTGGTTCAGCGAATTCCTCAGTATTGTCTAGCGGCGTACTTAGGCATCAAGCCCCAATCGCTGAGCCGAATCCGAAAGAATCTTTAGCCCTCGTCGAAGTTAACAAATGTGAATGGAATCCGGCTGTCGTTTGTGTCTCTTTGTTTCATTATTAATTTGAAATCCCTGGAACAATGAACAAAGTACTAATCATTCCTATCATCCTTTTCTTTTACTGCGTACAAACCGCACAAGCGCAAGATAGAACTCCTTTAGACACACGCGTAAACCTTTTACTTGGATTAAACCAACCCGTATTTGCTGATGGATTCAATATCGAGGGTAACTTCTTTTACAAGCGTCTTGCCTTTGATTATTCTCACGGAGTTTCGTTAGATTTTTCGGGGATTACAGTATCGGGTGAGTTAGCTGAGCAACAGTTAAAAGTGCATATGCCCTACACTACCGGATTTGGCGTAGGCTATCGCTTCAATCACTGGTTTAATCTTCGGCTTGAGCCCAAATGGCACCGATTTGAGATTAGCTATGACAGTGACGTTCCCTTGGAAATGGAGGAAGAGATTGTCTCGTACAACACATTTTCTTTAGGAATAGGGGCGTACGTCAACTGGCGTCCGTTTGCCAGAAAAGCCGGTGCTATAAACGGGATTATGGTTGCTCCCAGCATTCGGTACTGGCCCCGGGTTAGCTCATCACTGGCGGATAATGAGTTTACTTATGATAATCGGCTAACCGGACAAACCGAAACACACGAAGCCATGCAGGCCGGAATAAACAATACTCCCTTCATTTTCAATGTTAGTATTGGCTACTCGCTACCAATAAAAAAGTAATCATAAAAGCAAAACAGTCTGAAACGGTGTAATTCGTTTCAGACTGTTTATTCTTAAATATCAAACTTAATTCCCTGGGCTAATGGCAATTCCGTGCTGTAGTTAATCGTATTGGTCTGCCGACGCATATAGACTTTCCAGGCATCCGAACCCGACTCACGACCGCCACCGGTATCCTTCTCCCCTCCAAAAGCACCGCCAATTTCTGCTCCTGAAGTACCAATATTCACGTTGGCAATGCCGCAATCAGAACCCCGCTGCGATAAGAACGCTTCGGCTTCTAGCAGATTGGATGTAAAGATAGCGGATGATAACCCCTGACTAACCGCGTTATGCGTAGCTACGGCATCATGCACATCACCAGTATATTTGATTAAATACAAAATGGGGGCAAAGGTTTCTTCCTGCACAATTTCGTAGTGATTCTCCGCTTCTACAATTGCGGGAGTCACGTAGTTACCGCCTTCGTAGCTTTCGCCTTCCAGTACTTCTCCACCAACTAATAACGTACCACCTTCTTCCTGCGCCTTTTGCAATGCATTAGTAAAGTTGCTAACCGCATCCTGATCGATTAGAGGGCCTACCAGATTTTTTTCGTCCAGTGGATTACCGATGGAAAGGGTTGGATAGATTTTTAGTAATCGCTCCTTTACTTCATCGTAGCGACTCTCGTGAATGAGCAATCGACGGGTTGATGTGCAGCGTTGTCCGCAGGTTCCTACCGCGCCGAACACCGTAGCTCGGATTGCCATCTCCAAATCGGCATGCTCAGTAAGGATGATAGCATTGTTACCGCCTAACTCCAGCAGCGAACGGCCCAAGCGGGCCCCTACAGCTTCGCCCACTTTTTTACCCATTCGGGTAGAACCGGTCGCAGAAACCAACGGCACCCGACGATCGTGAGCCATTTGAGATCCGATCTCAGCATCACCGATAATTAGGTTGAAAATGCCTTCGGGCAAATCGTTTTCCTGTATAACTTCGGCTACAATTTTCTGACAAGCTAAACCAGTCAATGGGGTTTTCTCGGAAGGCTTCCAAACGCAAACATTTCCGCAGACAGCCGCCAGCATTGCGTTCCAGGCCCAAACGGCTACCGGAAAGTTAAAGGCTGAAATGATACCAATAATCCCGAGCGGATGATACTGATCGTACATACGGTGTTGCGGTCGCTCCGAGTGCATAGTGAATCCATAGAGTTGACGCGATTGACCAACCGCAAAATCGCAGATATCGATCATCTCCTGCACTTCGCCCAATCCTTCTTGATAAATTTTACCCATCTCGTAAGTCACCAGCTTACCGAGTGGCTCTTTGTACTTTCGTAGTCGATTACCGATTTGCCGGACAATCTCACCGCGCTGGGGAGCCGGCATCATCCGCCAGATTTTAAAAGCTGCCTGCGCCTGTTCAATCACCTGATTATAATCAGCTTCAGTAGCCATTTGCACCGTAGCAATCAGCGAACCATCCACTGGAGAGTGAATTTCGCGGGTTTGTCCGCCTGAGTTAGCATTACCGTATTGTTGCCCAGCAAACTGTTGCCCAGCAAAATTTTGCCCAGTACTGTACGGTGGGTTTGTTGATTGTATGCCTAAGGTATTCAATACCTCCTGCATATCTTGGGTTAATGTCATTGTTTCCATTTTACCTAAAAGTTAAATAAAGTTGTTTCTGCAGTGGTTAAAAAAGGTTAGCAATTTACTCATTTTTTAGTCTTCTATCTGAGCTATTTGGGTTGAAATTTACTAACAACTTACACGTAGTTTTGCGTATCGGCGTTAGGTACAGTAGTTGTAGTTGAACTACAAAACGAATACGAATATTATGAAACAGTGGGTATCTTTTTTAGCGATTATTTTATGTTGTGCGGCGGGTCGTCCAAACTCTTCGGTCATTAATCAGCCATTCCCTGAAATGCAAGCCGAAACAGTAGATGATAAAGTGATTAGCTTACCAAAGGATACGAAGGGGCGAATTACTTTAGTAGGGTTAGCCTACTCTAAGAAGTCAGAAAAAGACTTGAATAGCTGGATGAGTCCGGTATATAATACTTTTCTTTCGCAGAAGGTAAATCCAGGAAGCGGAGGTTTGTTCGCTAGTTTCACCTACGATATTGATGTGTATTTGGTACCAATGTTTACCGGAGTGAAAGCCGCCGCGGCGGGAACGGCTAAGCGTAAAGCAGCCAAGAATCTAGATGAACGACTGTTACCCTACATTTTGTTTTATAAAGGCAAACTCAAGCCCTACAAACAGGCTTTAGATTTTGAGAAAAAGGATGTCCCTTACTTCTTCTTACTCGATCAAACCGGAAAAATTGTGTACGCTACTTCTGGTGCTTATTCCGAACGGAAGATGGATGGTATTGAAAGCGCAATTGATGGGTTGGAATGAGCTTCTATATGCGAGACAATACTCTAGTCTTCAGTCATCCACTGTACCAAATCGTCTACCTCCACAATTGACCAAGAATGGGGATGGTGGTTACCGTTGGCGCGGTAGCCTCGGTTTTTAGTAGCAATAAGTTCTACATTATCGCCGAAGGCTTCGGTTAAGTCATCCGCCATCTTTTCGATGAAGTAAGCATTCATATCCTCATAGTCGTGCTGCCGGTTTTGTTTCCACCAGACCGTATCTGGTTCAGTATAGAGTCTAATCTTGATGTCTTTCAAATCTGCTAGGTTTTCATTGTGGTGGGTTTGGGAAGTATAAGGAGCGTTTTCTTCGTATTGCTTGATGCTATCCTCCGGTTTACCAAAAGCTGACTCTAACGTGTTGACAAGCATCTCGCTTTCTTGAACGGAAGAGGGTAGAAAGTTGCGCTCAATATTTCGCCAGGCGTTTTTATACAATCTTAGCAGATCAACTGGTGAATCAACAATAAACACGCCGTTCGGCTGAACTTCACTTTCTGATTCTATCAAGTAATTACCAAGCAGTAAGCTAACATTGCCCCCGCTGGAAAAGCCGCCGAGATAGATGTTTTCTTAGGTTAGATTGTTATCAGCAATCATTTGGCCGATGATGGCTGAAAGTTGCCTTTTCTCTGGTTCTTCCAACTACAGTTTTCGGTTGAGCCTCATCAGAGCTACGGCTAATCCTGCTTCCGTAGCTGGTTCTATAATCTTAAACTCCTGTTTGGTTACATCTGGAGTTTCGGGAAAGCCAGCGAAGAGTATCAGTATTCCTGTATGCTTTTTTTCAGGTATCACCAATTCGTAGTGATCGGTTTCATGGGTGGTGAATGAGCTTACATCCTGGGCGAAACTACTGAGGCTTACGAACGAAAGAGCGAGTAGCAGAGCAACCGAATTTTTCATGGTATCTTTCTTTTTATCAAAGAAACTAACCATAAAATACAGAATAGACGATTGCCCCTTAAAGTTTGTTAGAACCACTTTTGATTGCGGTATTTAACCGTTCCCTGCACCCAAACGGTCGTTCACTGCATTTCGTTTGTCAATACAGAAGAGTTATTCCAATTTGGTTCTCATTGATTCAAATCTAACTTATTATGTCTCGATATTTTACTATTGCCTACCGTAGCCTAACCAAGCATAAGTTCTATTCACTTATTAACCTGCTGGGGTTATCTTTTGGTACCGCAGCCTGCCTACTTATTCTGCACTACGTACACTACGAACTGAGTTACGAAGACTTCCATGAGAAATCTAACCAAATCTATCGGCTTACGCTGGATGTTTACGAAGATGGAGAATTACAAGTGCAAGATGCCGAGGTGTATCCGTTAGCTGGTCCCGAATTAAAAGCCAATCTGCCCGAAGTACTGGACTTTGTTCGGTTGCACGATCAGGAGTACTTGGTATTTGGCACTGATGAGTATCGGCAAACTGAGCGACGAGCCTACTACGCGGATCCTTCGGTTTTTTCCATTTTTTCACTACAAATGGTGCAAGGAGATACCGCCACTGCCCTAGACGAACCTTTCGGGTTGGTGCTAACTGAATCGAAGGCTAAACAATACTTCGGTACTACCGATGTGCTGGGTAAAACTTTGGATATGTACGGCGGATCATACGGTCGACTCAACCGAAAGAACACTGCGAAAATAACGGGAGTGATAGAGGATTTACCACCGAATACTCACCTGAAGATGGATTTTCTGCTATCGTATATCTCACTACGTGACAAATATATTGATTACCCAATGAGCTGGGACGCTAATAACGAATTTACTTATCTGTTGATGGAACCGCAAACTAACTTGGCTGCTTTTAGCGAAAAGCTGAATAAGTTCGTCGAGAGTTTCAAATCTGCTGAGGGCTTTGAAGGCAGCGAAGAGCGATTTATTGTTCAGCCAATGAGCGATATTCATTTATACTCAAACAAAACTTACGAACCCGAAGCGAATGGCGATGCCGATACGGTAACATTTCTGTCAATTATCGCGCTGTTTATTCTGATTATCGCCTGGGTCAATTACGTGAATTTGGCTACGGCCCGCTCAGTAGAACGCGCCAAAGAAGTAGGCGTAAAAAAGGCCGTCGGTTGCTCCCGCGCGCAATTGATCCGACAATTTCTGTTTGAATCTTTTGTTATCAACCTATTGGCGATGGTACTGGCAATACTGATTGTGTACGTGAGCTTTGCTGCCTTCCGTAATTTGAGCGGCCAACCACTTAGTATCCGCCTGTTTAGTGATATAAACTTTGGGCTTACCATTGTCGGCTTAGTCCTGATCGGTACATTGCTATCCGGATTATATCCAGCATTGATACTGTCCTCCTTTCGTCCGGTGGCGGTAATGAAAGGGAAACTTAAGAACAGCACCCACGGAAGATGGCTTCGGCAGGGGTTAGTCGTTTTTCAGTTTTTAGCTTCGGTAGTGCTAATGGTAGGAACGTTTACGGTGTATCAGCAACTGACGTTTATGCGGCAGCAGGAGTTAGGGATGGATATTGACCAAGTGCTGGTTGTAGACGTGCCACTAGATATTCAGGTAGATTCTGTTGCCCGCTCCCGTATTGGTACCCTTCAACAAGTTTGGGAAGGTCTATCGGCGGTAGAATCGGTCGGTAGCTCAAGTTCGGTACCCGGAACTGGTTACAGCTTTCTTAACTCGCAAATGGGAATACATCGGCTAGGAAGCGAAGAAAATGATAACGATACGTACTATTGGTACCGAGCTGATGCTGATTTTGTGGATGTCTTGGATATGGAGTTGATAGCGGGACGGAATTTTCAGCCAGGATCAAGAAATGAAAGAAGAATAATCGTCAACGAAAAGGCCGTGCAGCTTTTAGGTTTTGTGAATGCTGAAGCTGCTCTAGGGCAGAAGATTACTTTCTACGATAGTGCCGAAATTATTGGCGTAGCTCAAAACTACCACCATCTTTCTATGAAGGAGCCAATTATCCCTTTGATATACATGCACGGCAGCAGTAACCTCTACCAATACCTTCGCCTAACAACCAATGATCTTCCCCAAACATTGCAATCGGTAGAAGCTGCTTACGAAGAAGTTTTTCCGGGTAGTACGTTTTCTTATTTCTTTCTGGATGATACCTTCAACCAGCAGTATCAGGCCGAGACGCAATTTGGGAAAGTGTTTGGAGTGTTCGCCGGGTTGGCGATCTTGGTGGCTTGTTTGGGTTTATTGGGTCTATCTTCCTACACTAGCATTCAGCGTACTAAGGAGATAGGAGTTCGTAAGGCTTTAGGCGCTTCAGTAAGTCATATCATTTTATTGCTGACTAAAAGCTACTTTCGGCTTATCCTGATCGCTCTATTGATTGCTATTCCGGTGGCCAACTATGTGATGGGCGAGTGGCTGGAACAGTTTGCCTATCGCATTAGCATTCACTGGTGGTTATTTCTTATTCCTGGTACGCTGGTCGTCTTTATTGCACTATTAGCGGTTAGTGGGCAAACACTGAAGTCAGCGCGTACTAATCCAGTGAAGGCGCTACGCTACGAGTAGAAAAAGATAATGGATGCTGCCATCTCTCAGATTTTTATTCATCTTTGAGGAATGACAGCTTCCTATCTTACTCTAGCGGGTTTATGGTTAGTGTACTTTACGTTACACAGTCTGTTGGCTTCATCAGAAGTAAAAAGGCATGCTCGTTGCTGGTTAGGGGAATTTTATCGCTACTACCGCTTGGGTTATAATATTTTGGCGGTAGCCACCATTATTCCCGTGCTACTTTACAATGCGCTGATTTCTGACCAACCGCTTATCAGTGATATTCGAGTGCGGGATATGCTGCAACTATTCGGTCTGGTGCTGGCCGCCTACGGAATTATTGTCATTCATCTTTCTTTTAAGCAGTTCTCTAAACGAGAGTTTCTCGGTACTCCACCCTCAGAGGCCAATCGTACTCAACCCCTCCGCACCGATGGTGTTTTACAATACGTGCGCCATCCGCTATATTCCGGCACCATCCTGATTGCTTTAGGACTGTGGTGCTTCTCACCTACTATCGCTAATTTGATTACAGCCCTAGCCTGGATTATCTATATTTTGATAGGAATCCAACTAGAAGAGAAGAAACTACTGAAGTTATACGGCGAAGAATACCAGAGTTATAAAAACCAAGTACCTATGCTAGTACCTAGATTGCGCCCTCGCCGGTAATTATTCCTCGAAGAAACCACCCAAAACAGAGCTTTCTCCCTTTTTATTATTTTTGCCATAAGGAGCAATAGCTGCTACTAATTTGCGGAATGGCATAGATTGCAGCCATACTCGTCCGGTTCCCGATAGCGTAGCTAAGAACAAGCCTTCGCCACCGAAGAGCATAGACTTCAGCCCGCCTGAACTTTGAATATCAAAGTTAATAGATGACTCAAAGCCTACCACGCAGCCGGTATCAATTCGCAGTGTTTCACCATTCAGTTGTTTTTCAATAACGGTACCCCCCGCGTGAATAAATGCCAAACCGTCGCCTTCCAAGCGTTGCAAAATGAAGCCTTCTCCACCTACTAATCCTGAACCAAGCTTACGGTTAAGTTGTATGCTTACCTTTGTTCCTAGTGCTGCGCACAAAAAAGAATCCTTTTGTACAGTTAGCGTATTCTGCTGCATTTCGGATAAGTCTACCGGAATAATAGTGCCCGGATAAGGAGCGGCAAAAGCAGCTCGAGCCTTCCCGTGGCCTCGATGAGTAAAATGGGTCATAAAAGCCGATTCGCCAGTGAGCATTCGTGTTCCGGCGGAAACCAACTTGCCGAAAAAGCTTTGGTTGGGGTTGGAGCCGTCGCCCATCTTGGTTTCAAAATCGATACCATCTTCCAGATACACCATAGCCCCAGCTTCAGCGATTACGGTTTCGCTGGGGTCTAACTCTACTTCTACTACCTGAATTCCATCGCCGAGAATCTGATAGTCTATTTCGTGTGATCGTTTCATAAGTTGTTGCTAAATAATTGAGTAAATAACAATAATTTTAGACAAGGTGTATTCTCTAAATTCGTAAAAATCTCTTGGATAATGAAACGCTCGATTTATCTGATTTCTTTCTTCATTCTAATTAATTTAGGTCACTATAATGCCGTAAATGCCCAATCTTCGTCATCACCTAATATACTATTGATTATTACCGACGATCAGGGCTACCACGATGTCTCTTATTATGGCACCGAGGATATTCGTACTCCGCATATCGACTCACTGGCAGCCTCAGGCATGCGGTTTGATCGTTTTTACGCCAACTGTACGGAGTGCTGGAAGAATCGGCAATATCTACGAATCATATTACCACCTGGA
>CAKZPJ010000442.1 GCA_937138955.1 uncultured Flammeovirgaceae bacterium
GCGTAATGACCTGGGACGGACGTATTGTTCCTTGCTGCTTCGATAAAGATGCTCATCACTCACTCGGTTCGGTGCAGGAAAAATCGTTTCGGGAAGTTTGGCACAGCGAGACCTATCGGCAGTTCCGCTCTCAGTTGTTACAATCGCGCCAGCAGATTGATATTTGTCAGAATTGTACCGAGGGGACGAAAGTATGGGCGTAACCTACTGTAAATAAAAGTTTACAAGTAAGTTCTTGAAAGAAATTAAACGAAGTTGGAATTTTCTGCGTTGTATGAAAAATGCTGAAAATATCGTAACTTTTTCAGCGGATACAGTTATTTACTAAAGTCCAGCTTACCCAATCAACTAGAGGTCGTATGAAAGTGCTTAAGTTTACCGTCGCTATTCTTTTTTTAGCTGCTGTTAGTAGCTGTTCTCACCGGACATGCCCTACTTATTCTAAAGTAGAGGCTCCGACTAACCTTACTGCTGATACTCAAACTGTAGTAGAAATCACTCCCGTTCGGTAGTTTCAACTCCAGCTTTTTGTAAATCCTCCCAGAATCGGGGGTACGATTTATTCACCACTTCTGGGTTCTCAATAACCAGTTCCAACTTCATCACTAGTGGCGCAAAAGCCATTGCCATGCGGTGGTCATCGTAGGTATCAATTGTTAATTTCTCAGGCCGAATCAGCTCTGGTGATGGAACCAGTTGCCAACGGCTATCTTCTTCGTTAAGTTTTGCCCCAATTTTAACTAGTTCAGTTTGCAGTGCGGCAATACGATCGGTTTCTTTAATTCGCAGGCTTTCTAAACCGGTCATGGTGCAGGGCACTCCAGCGGCAGCACAGGTAACCGCTACCGTTTGCGCTAAATCCGGGCAATCGCTGAAATCGTAAGAAAAAGATCTCATCGCTCCCTGCTTACTCAAACGAACTCCTTCCGCCCCAAACTGAGTGCGTACTCCTAGATTCTCCATAATTTCTACCACCGCCTGATCACCCTGAAATGAATCCTTTCGTAATCCTTTTAACACTATTTCACCTTGCTCGGCTAAAGCCATAAAGCTATACCAATAACTAGCCCCCGACCAGTCAGATTCAATGGTGTAGTTACCTGATTGGTACGTAGATGTTTCTATTCGGATAGCTCGTTCATTTTCCCAAATAGGATCAACTCCAAAACGTTGCATCAGCGATAGAGTCATATTTATGTAGGGGCGACTACCAATTTTTCCGATTAGCTCTAGCAGTAGGCCATGATCGAACGTAGGCGCAATCATCAACAGTGCCGAAATATACTGACTACTGATATCACCCCGCATCTGTACGTGCTTCATAGACTGATTAAGAGTCATACCCCGTATGTGTACCGGTGGGTATCCTTCTTCTTGTAAATACTGGATATCCGCTCCAATTTCTCGCAAGGCGTCTACTAAAATACGTACCGGACGCTGGTGCATCCGGGGAGTACCTTTAATAATTTTACCTAACTTTTTTACTGTACAATACGCAATCAGAAAGCGCATCGTAGTTCCAGCGTCTAGCACATCCAACTCGGGCTCATTAGACTGGAGTAAGCGTTGCATGGTTTGAGTATCGCGGGCTTCTGACAGATTATGTAGCGTAATTTCTTCTTCGGCAAGTGCCTGAATAATAAGGGCCCGATTACTTTCACTTTTAGAAGCAGGTAATGGCACAGTCGCCTTAATAGATGAGCTTGGTTTACGAATATGTAGATATTCCAAAAGAGGAGGTAATTAAGGGTATAATACTTTTTAGCGTATTTGAGTAGCAAAAGTATTTAAAAATTGGGGTTTGCGCGGTAGATGGTTCTCTTATTTTTTTCGTACTTTGATGAGTGTAATAATTTTTTATTCTATCTAAACTCTTTTCCTATGGACAATGAAGAAAAAACCCTGATAGCCTTTGTACTTGGTCTAGCGGCAGGTGCTTTGCTCGGGCTTACAATGGCTCCCGAAAATGGCAAGAGAAATCGGCAAAAAATAAATGACTCGGCAAACGATGCTCTTTATGACTTAGAAGACGTATGGGAGGAAGGTGTTGATCGTGTTAAAGATATTACTGAAACGGCGATTGAAGAGCTGGAGAAGTACAGTAAAAAATTCACCAAGAACTTATAACGCTCATTTTGCTTTAGCAACACGATTAACTTTATACCAAACAAAAAAAGCGATGATAAAACATCGCTTTTCTTGTGCTATTTAGAAGAATACCGCCGCCGCTCTTTAATACGGGCCGCCTTTCCTTGCCGTCCGCGTAGGTAGTACAAGCGGGCGCGTCGTACTTTACCACGACGAATCAATTCAATCTTATCAATGCTAGGCGAAAGTAGTGGGAGAATACGCTCCACCCCTACACTGTTAGAAATCTTTCGCACCGTGAAAGTTTCACCGCTACTATTTCGGTTCTTTCGCTGGATAACCGTACCCTGAAATTGCTGGACACGCTCTTTGTTACCCTCTTTAATTTTCACGTGAACGTTAATAGTATCACCTGCTTCAAAATCCGGAAAATTAGACCGGGTATCTTGGGCTATCTCCTGTTCTACAAATGTAAGTAGATCACTCATGGTATTGTCGTTAGCTATAGTCTTTTTCAGAAAAGGACTGCAAATATAGGAAACCCTAAAAGATAATCAAAGTTCCTATGAGTATAAAAAAGTAAGAGATGAGACCTTCGTATTTAAATCGTCAATTTAGTATTCTTCTCTGTGGTCGATAACCAGTGCTTCTCCTTGTTATTAAGTGCGTCTACAAAAGTGAAGGCAAGCCACTGCTCGGAAAGTATTCAACTCGAGCAAAGAGCAAATTAGTACTAAACTCATTTCTGTTCTATTCGAGGAATAGAACTCAATCAGCTTACTACAACCGGACCTTCTGGTTTCCGCTCGGGTGTCTGAGTAGTACTATCAATCTTCACACTGTCGTTGCCAATAATAATTGGCATACCAAAGCGCCCTTCTTCAGGACCATTCTCTAGCTTGAGTACTCCGCGAGGACAAACCGCTGAGCAGATACCACAGCCAACACAAGATGATCGGATAATATTTTGACCACGTTGGGCGTACCAGCGTACATCAATACCCATTTCGCAGTAAGTGGAGCAGTTACCGCAGGAGATGCACTGACCGCCATTTGTTGTAATGCGAAAGCGAGACTTGAAGCGTTGTACCAAACCTAAGTAAGCCGCTAGCGGGCATCCGAAACGACACCACACTCGGTTGCCCATCAACGGGTAAAACCCTGTACCAATTACTCCAGCGAAACCCGCTCCGATAAAGAAGCCATATGTCTCAGCCATCGTATAGGTGGGGATTCCAAACAAGCTGCCACTCCCGGTGAAGAAGGTGTAAATCATTCCGATTGTCATCACTACCGCAAACACTAATACTCCATGAATTAAGTAGCGTTCTACTTTCCAAGCCCCCAGTGATTTATCAGATAATTGACGGTACGGATCGCCTAACGTTTCGGCCAGACCACCACAACCGCATACCCAAGAACAATACCAACGCTTTCCGAAGAAATAGACGAACACCGGAACGGCCACAATAATCAGGGCGATACCCCAGACCAGCATAAAAATCCCTAATGTTCCATTATCAATAAGTTGGTTCAAGCTGCTCGGGAAGAAAAAGTCATAGTCGAGTGGCCAGATGTTTTTAAAGTCAAAGTAGGGGTTGTTAAGGCGAATGAGAATTTCAGGGATTAGGAAGGCAAAGGCCGTTTGGAAAAACATGACCGAAATAGTCCTGATGATCTGGTAGCGGTTGTGCCGGTAATTAATAATCATCCGAATACCCATTACAATAATACAGATCGTATACAAGAAACCATATAAGAAGAACTCACCTGCTGGATTTCCACTAAGAGCCATACTCACCGGATCAACCAGCAAAATCCAGTTGGTCATGTAGTACGGGTAAAAGTAGAGCACGATGTAAAACAGAATCAAAAATGTACCTACCGTAATGCCTAGCCAACCCCGGTGCTTTAGTGCGGAGTGAAAAATATGATTGTTCTTAATTCCTGGGTGTTCCTCTAGCCGAGGAAGTAAGTACATGAGTGCTCCTACTACACAGGTAAATAGAGTAATCAGTAGTACGGCCAGTTTATTGTCAGCAATGAAACCTACCGTTGATGCTTTCACGATAGCGGTTTTCAGTCCTTTGGCTCGGTACTTATCAATACCTTTCTGACGAGCAATATCATTATTGATACTACTAATCTGACCACTTAGCTGATTCTGCAACTCTTCCTGACTGCTGAATTGCTTTCCTTCCAACCAATTGGTGTAATCCTGTAGCTTCTGAGCTTTAGCCTCCGTCACCTCACCATTACCAAAAACGGAGGTAGCCGCTTCTACCTGATAGGTTCCATCATTTTCGGTGATGATCTCCTCTACCACCTGGCTGACCTCTTCATCAGAGATGCCGTAGATTTCTTTAGCCTGCTCGTTTACTTGCTGAATCACTCCTTCCAAATCATGGATGAAAGCAAAATTGCTTCCGTAGGTTTTGCCGAGCATTTCGGAAGCACCTTCAATTGACAACTGGTAGGTAGAAGGCGAGGCTTTACTATCGTTAGCGGAAGTCTGCTGGGCAGCCGCATTCATACTTTTCTCATCTTCCGTACCTAGTTGTTCTAGTAGAACCTCTTCGGTTAGCTGGTAATTAGACAAAAAGAAAATGGATACAAAAAAGCCAAAACCAGCAATAAACAGAGCTAGGCCAATTAATTGGATAATACTTTTTCCGTGCATAGTTTGAGTTTTTATAGTCCGAATAAGGCAGCAATAGCTCCTTTGCGCTTTCGCTTTATTGGGTGATTGGGGTAATCTTGGATAAATTTTCGCGCAATGTCTTCTTCGTATGTTTGGTAGAGTTCGGGGTCAAAATTGGCTTCCTCCAGATGTTCTAACACGTATTCTACGCCTCGCTTTGCTCGCAACCAACGGTCGCACACTTCGTGACGAAAACGAATGCCCATCAGATTAAACCCGATTACCTCACCGCTTTCCCGATCAAAGGCGATACGAACGGCTTTCTCTCCGTCAGGATGTTCCCAATAAAAGTGTTCTTCAAAATCTTGCTGATGAGCGTTGATCTGTCCGTATACCTGATATTCAATATCGAAGAATTTAGCTGAATTGAAGAATATCCCTGGTATGTATTTCATAGGTTTGCCACAGATTGTTTTCGCTAGCGTTTCACCCTGCATGCGTCCACTGTACCAGATTTGTTCTAAAGGTCGACGTCCGGAAGGCGGATTATGGTGCTGAGCACAGTCACCCACCGCGTATACATCAGGAATATTCGTCTGCAATTGCTCATCTACCATGATACCTCGGTCGGTTTCAATACCAGAGTCTGCCAGAATTTTTATGTTGGGATGGACGCCAATGGTAATCCCCACAAACTGACAGGGATATTCTTCTCCATCTTCTAACACTACCGAAGAAACCCGACCTTGTGCATCGCCTTTAAATTCTTTCACGCTCTGTTCGGTCAGCAGATTAATTCCATTGGCGCGAATATGACGGCTAATCATTTTTGCTTCCTCCGGGGGAAGTACGTGGCTCCAGTATTCTTTTTCTCTGATAAAAAATGTAACCGGAATGTGGCGCGTATGCAGACATTCAGCCATTTCCACTCCAATTAATCCCCCCCCTACAATTACCGCTTGCTTTATGTTCTCGGTATTGCCCTCCATCGCCTCAATATCTTGATAAGTAATCATGCCCTGAATACCTTTCAAGTTCTCACCCGACCAACCCGCCCGATTGCCACTAGATCCAGTGGCTAACACCAACACATCGTAGTTCAGCGTATCGCCACTCTGAAGACTAAGTGTTTTCTTCGAGGTATCTACCCGTTGGACATAGTCTCGTACGAGTTCTATGTCGTTTTTTGACCAGAACCAGTCTTCATAGGGTTTGGTATGTTCATACGTCATGTGACCCATGTAGATATACATGAGTGCTGTTCGGGAGAAAAAATGGTCAGTTTCGGAAGAAATGACCGTAATTTTAAACTCGCTAGCTAACTTTAATTTTCTGATATTTCGGGCGGTGGTAATACCAGCAATACCGTTTCCGATGATGCAAACGTGGGTCATAGAGTTGAGGGATTCATCAGGCAAATGTAAGCTGCGAACAAGGTAGAAAAAGTCGGGTAGATTACATAGTTAGTAGTCCACAGTCGATAGTCTACAGCGAAGTATTCCATGGTCTGTCGATTGTGGACTGTGGACTATAAAGCTAAAAACTATACACAACCCCACCGGAAATGCGAGTAGACAAGCCCACATTTCTTCCTCCTACAAATTGGCCTACTCCAGCAGAAAGACCTAAACCACTGGTTAAAGGAACGTAGCCACTTATCCCAATTTGAGTATAGTTCACCCGAGTTTCGTTAAATGGTACCCCACCGATGTCAGGAGCATCACTATTGGAAACTTGAGTTTCTGACCACAAATCAATGTAGAAATTCTTTCCGGAGTAGCCGATCTTTCCAGCAAGCAGTGTAGCGTTGGGGACATCGTTGCTTCGCACAGAATAACCAGCTTGTAGGTCGATAAACAAACCGTTGTTCATAAAATACTGGGTCATTAGTCGAGCATCTACCCGGGTAGATTGGTTGCCAATGGATAAAACGGCATTATCGGCATAGTCGCTCAGAGGGGTAGCGATGCCAGCAGCTCCCAAAAATGAGAGGCTTCCACCTTCAGTTTCTATATATAGAGGCCGCCACTTTAAAAATACTGCTGCATCTTGTATTCCGCTTACATTTTGGTCAGGGGCATCCGGTTCTTCATTCGCACCTTGAGCCGCAATAAACGGAAGGTTTACAATAATATCCAGGTTATCAGTTAACCCATAAATGCCGTACAGGTTTACGCTTTGGGTAGTGATTTCTCCCCCAAAAGGCGGAGGAGCACTCATCTTTTCTTCTCCGAAGTAAAACTCATCGTATTGTTCCCACGAATAGGAAAGTACAAGACTGCTGTGCCCTTTTCCTTTCATGAAACCATCCGTTAATGATTGAGAGTTTACGGGGTTAATTAGTAATAGATTGGAAATGAATGTAATACCACTAAGTAAGGTGATCGTTCTGTTGCTCATACTAAATT
This sequence comes from uncultured Flammeovirgaceae bacterium, assembly GCA_937138955.1. Lineage (GTDB taxonomy): Bacteria > Bacteroidota > Bacteroidia > Cytophagales > Cyclobacteriaceae > Tunicatimonas. Next base: position 7,138 of record CAKZPJ010000442.1, read on the forward strand.
GCGTCAAAAGGTTGAATAATTGTTGAAGCTTTGTTTGGGTATATTTGATTTCAACGCAATTATGTTACTGCCAAGGGATTGTTATGTCTTCAATTTGACAAATGGTAAAGTGTAAAGGAAACTTAACATTAGCAGCAACTATTTGAAGTGGTTGATAAAGGTGAGAGGCTATATGTCAATAAGGTGACACTTTTGAGCTATCTAAATTTAGCATGGCACGTTAATGGCATAAAACCAACTAAACACGATTAATAATGAAAGCAATAATATTCACTATACTAACTTACACTCTTACATCTCTCAGCACCGCTGATTTTACCAAAAATGCTGGCGCTTTACTGGAGAAACAGGTAACCAATGGATTGGTCAATTATGAAGCAATTGCCAATAATCCGGCGAAGATCAATCAGCTTTATGAAGAAGTAGGGAGTACCTCCCTTGATGGAGCGTCTGATGCTGAAAAAAAAGCATTTTATATCAATGCGTATAATATTGCTACCATTTATCAGATCATACAAAACTATCCGGTAAAATCACCCATGAATATCAATGGCTTTTTTGATAAAAATAAGCACCAAGTAGCGGGAAAGTCACTTACCCTAAATCAATTAGAAAAGGAGCATTTGCTTAAAGATCATTTTGATGCTCGTGCTCACTTTGTATTAGTATGTGCGGCAATGAGTTGTCCTCCTTTAGCCAGTTTCGCCTATCAGGCTGACCAACTCGACCAGCAATTAGAAGAGAGAACCCAACAGGCACTTAATAACCCGGAGTTTATTCGGGTAGACAAAAACAAAAAAAAGGTACGTATCTCTAAAATATTTGATTGGTACAAAGGGGATTTTACTAAAAATCAGGCATCAGTTTTGCAATATATTAATCAGTACCGGGATGAAAAGATACCAGAATCATATAAGGTAGGATACTACGAATATAGCTGGGCACTTAACAAACAGTAAATTTCTCTCACTGATTAACTGACATACCGAAGAACTTGCAAAGCCCAGCGCTAATGACTGGGCTTTTTATTTATAGCGACTAACAGAGTATCAATGTCAGTTATGTGACAAAAGATAGCAAACACTTAATAGTGATAATCCGTAGTATTTAAGTGCAATAATAGAAAGAGTTATTATGAAACATATACTTACTGTTTTATTTCTAGTACTTACGATTGGCGTGTCGGCTAAGCCTTTTACCACCTTTTTCACTGATGCTGATGAGTTCTTAAGTCAGTGGGTTATGAAGGGAAATGTGAATTACACAGGGGTAAAAAAGAACTTTTCTCAAATAGAATCGCTCTACCAGCAAATTGGCGAGATGGATCTATCTCAGGCGACAGATGTAGAAAAGAAAGCCTTTTATATTAATTCGTATAACCTAGCCGTAATTTATCAGGTGGCTAAGTACTACCCACTCAAATCTCCCATGAATAAAAGTGGGTTCTTCGATCGAGTAGATCATAAAATAGCTGGGGAGAAGATGACGTTGAATGAGTTAGAGATTAAAAAGATTGTGCTTCCCTACGGAGATCCCCGTATCCACTTTGCCGTGGCGTGCGCAGCTAAAAGTTGTCCTCCCCTCGCTAGCTTTGCTTATGTTCCTGATCAGCTTGATAAACAGCTGGCTCAGCGTACCAAAGAATCAGTAAATAGCAACGAATTTATTCAAATTAAACCTAATGCTAACCAAGTGGCAGTATCTAAAATATTTGACTGGTATAAGAAGGACTTTACTAAGGATGGTCAAACCATTGTTGAGTTCTTGAATAAATATCGCGGCGAATCAATTCCTGCCTCATACCAATTAACGCACTACGAATATAATTGGGAGCTGAATGATATGTGATGAGTTATGGGCGAGAACATGATTAACCATGTCTCACTTATCTCCTTCGGGAACGTCCGTTCGGGGAACGTCCGTTCGGGGAACGTCCGTTCGGGGAACATCCATGACAGTACTGCAATTATCACAGGTTCGCAGCTCTACCGAATTATGAAACTTGTTGATAATAGGAGGTAGTTGTTTCACAATATCTTCTAGTGGAAAATACTCTTCGTACAGCTTATTCCCACAATTTTCGCAGAACCACAGTAGCCCATCGGTGTGGCTAGAAGTACGGATTTTTTCAACTACCATACCAATAGTATTAGCCGGGCGCCGTGGACTATGGGGTACTTTCGCTGGTAGTAAAAATATTTCACCTTCGCGAATAGTAACGTCACGCGTTTTATTTTTTTCTCGTACTTTTAAGGTAATATCACCTTCTATTTGGTAAAAGAACTCTTCCGTTTCATTGTAATGAAAATCTTTGCGGGAGTTTGGTCCCCCCACAATCATGACAATAAAATCTTTTGTTTGCTGATATACTTGAGCGTTGCCTACCGGAGGCTTTAGCAGGTGGCGGTGTTCATCTATCCAAGATTTTAGATGGTGTACTTCAGGAATTTTCATAGAAACAGTAAATAAGGTTGCACAGTGCTCATACTTTCCAAATAGTCTGATTAGCTTATCGATTGCTCAATCTGTAAAAAATAGCGTCTTTGGACACATTCAAAAACGAAGCTACTAAACAAATTAGAGAAATACCGAGCTTATCCACTCATTTGCCTATTCAGCAGATGAACCATCAGTCATATGTTGAGCCAACTGTTCTCGTATCTGGTCTGGAATTGGTTTCGACTTTTGTGCCTGATAATCGTAGTGTACTAGGGTGGCCAGCCCCTTCACTCGTACTTTATCTTGCTGCCAAATCTCTTGAGCTACCTGAAAAGAGGAATTTCCAATAGTATCTATTGAAGTACGAACTACTACGTTGGTGCCATAGTGTAATTCTCCCATAAAATCTATCGCTATCCTGGCAATAATCAAACACCATTTTTTGTGGTCTAGATCAGGAGTAAAAAGCTCAAAGACGGGTCGCCGGGCTTGCTCAAACCATACTGGTACTACTGTATTATTGATATGCCCTAACGCATCAGTTTCTGAGAACCGGGGAGTAATTTGCTGTTCAAACATAGTATCTATTCTTATTCTGCATAGAACCTTTATCTGAATGAGAATACTATCTCATTATCTATTCAAAA
>CAKZPJ010000443.1 GCA_937138955.1 uncultured Flammeovirgaceae bacterium
GATCGTAGATGATGTTTTCTCTGGTGCTACTGAGGTTGCCTACTTGATCACATGTCTACAACTGGTACCCGAAGCGCGATTGATTGCAATGTTTGAGAAGACTGCTATCGTTCGCATCAAACCTACCTTTCTGGTTCGGATAGCATCTTCCCCGAAAGAAATGTTACGAATATAGTTGTTACTTTCTACCTGCCTGTGTCCCCGAATAGCCTCTACGAGTTACTCCCCCTTCCTCGGTGTTGCTTTCAAGTTACTGATAATAGCGCGTAATTTCATTTTTTGAGCGGTCGCCTTCAGGTTTGTGGTATGGTAAGATTCTAAGAAAGTAGTTGTTTCCACTATGGTGTGAAAATGTGAGCCACCGTGAATTCTAAGGTTAAAACAAGTTTTCTCTGTATAATTTTTTTCAGGAAAGTGATTTTCAGGGTAGGCTGTTGGAATGTGGATAACTCGGTCGAGTTTGCCTGCATAGATTTTCATTCCTGAAAAATCATTAACTTTTGTTCTCATAAGTCCTTGCTCCTTTCTTTTTAGTTTTTTTTCCAAGCCATAATTTAAGAAGTTGGCTGCAAAGGACTTATGCTTGTACATAGGGGCTAAAATGCAGAAATTCATATCAGGTAAGTACATAAATCAAGGTCACTATAAAAGTTTCTAACTGGAGATGATCAACCGAGTTTGGAAGGTTGAGAATATGTAACTGTTGAACCTATTGAGGCAGACAGACAGTTAGGAAGGCTCAATATATATTCCGAATACATTCCTAACTATTGATGCGGATAACAGGTTAAATTGAAGAAACAAGAAGCTATCCAAGTGCTGTTTTAGTGTTTGAACAAAACACTTACCAAAGTGGATTGGACAAGCCTCTTGATACGTTTATACTTTCATGTCTGCGATACTTTTGAAGCGGGTGTACTGATGCATACCCAAAAATCCAGTAATAATTCTATATCAACGTCTTTGACCTTCACCGACCAGGAAGCCATCACCATTTATCTATTTGGCCTACTATAACGAAAGCGCACGGTGAAAAGCGTGTATCAATATGCCGACGACCATCTACGGTCGCGGTTTCCTACATTGCCTTCTTATCAGAAGTTTAATGAACGTCTTAATCGGTTGAATGGGGCTTTAGTAGCGATAGCACAACACACCCGCCAGTGTGCCGTACGAGCGGCCTCGGGACTATATAAGCATGTATTTGGGGCTCTAGTAGCCGCCTTTTTTCTATTAGATTTTTAAACCGTTATTCACATTATTACTCCCCCAAAAACGGATAGCGAAAATCGGTAGGTGGATCAAAGGTTTCTTTGATGGTGCGGGGCGAAACCCAACGCAGCAAATTAAGTGCCGCACCAGCTTTATCATTGGTGCCAGAACCTCGGGCTCCGCCAAAAGGCTGCTGACCTACTACCGCTCCGGTAGGCTTATCGTTGATGTAGAAATTACCGGCAGCATGACGGAGCTTTTGGGTAGCCTGTTGAACGGCATAGCGGTCTTGCGAGAAAATTGCACCGGTGAGGGCGTAAGGCGAAGTCTGATCTACCAGTTCTAGCGTTTCTTCAAAGCGTTCGGCTTGGTACACGTAGATAGTTACCACTGGGCCGAAGATTTCTTCGCACATCGTAGTATATTTTGGCTCTTGCGCTACTAGCACCGTTGGCTGAATAAAGTATCCTTTAGATTTATCATATTCGCCCCCAGCAATGACTTCTACCATTGGGTCGTTCTTCGCGTTATCAATATAACCGGTAATTCGGTCGAAGGCTATTTCACTGATTACGGCACTCATGAAATTTTGAAAATCGGCTACATCGCCCATTTTGATCTGCTGAACATCTTCTAATACGTAGCCTTTTATTTCGTCCCACAAATTGTTAGGTAGGTATACTCTGGAAGCAGCGGAGCACTTCTGGCCTTGAAACTCAAAGCTGCCGCGCACAATTGCCGTAGCCACAGCCTTAGCATCAGCTGACGGATGAGCCACTATAAAATCTTTCCCTCCGGTTTCTCCTACAATGCGGGGGTACGAACGATACGTATCAATATTATTCCCAATGGTCTGCCACAGTTGCTTAAACACTTTAGTACTTCCGGTAAAGTGTAGTCCGGCAAAGTCCGGGTGATTGAATACAACTTCTCCAGCTACTGGACCATCTACATTAATCAGGTTAATCACTCCGTCGGGCACTCCTGCTTCGCGGAAGATCTGCATCAGTAGATTGGCTGAGTAGACTTGTGTTTCGGCTGGTTTCCAAACTACGGTATTACCCATCATGGCCGGGGCAGTTGGTAAATTTCCGGCGATGGCAGTGAAGTTAAACGGGGTGATTGCGAAGATAAAACCCTCTAACGGACGCTGCTCAACCCGATTCCAAACTCCCTTGGGAGAGATAGGCGGCTGTTGTTCGTAAATCTCAGTCATATACTTCACATTGAACCGCAAAAAATCTACGATCTCGCAAACCGCATCAATCTCCGACTGATGCGCGGTTTTAGATTGAGCCAGCATGGTAGCTGCATTCATCTGGTAGCGATACTTTCCGGCAATGAGCTCAGCTGCTTTTAAAAAGATACTGGCTCGTTGCTCCCAAGGCATATTCTCCCAAGCGTACTTAGCGCCCAAAGCAGCATTAATCGCTTGCTCTACGTGCGAGGCATTCCCCTCAAAGTAGTGACCTAACATATGCTGATGGTTATGAGGGGAACTCATAGGCTTTTTTGTATCAGTCGTAATTTGTTCTCCACCAATATACAGCGGGACTTCTACTTGCTTAGACTGCAAAGCGGTAAGTGTAGCCTGAAGGGCCTCTCGCTCGGAGGTACCCGGAGCATAACTATAAATAGGTTCGTTGGTCGGGGTAGGAACTTGATAGAATCCGGTAGACATGAAAATCAAAAATTACAGGTTGGAAATTGGGTAATGCTACAGTAAGTATCTACTCGCAGGTGCGATTATTTACACCGTAAAAAAGTTGTGTAAAGGTAGACTTTTTCTGTAGAAAGAACCAGATCGCCCTCAATGTGTTCACACAAAAAAGCCCCAAAATATACTTCCGGGGCTTTCCTATTTTATCGACTATTATTTACTTTTTTACAATTTTAATAAAGTTCGATTGGTCTTTATCTTTTATTTGCACATAGTACAACCCAGCCGGTAACAACTTAATAGACAAGTTATTCCGTGTCTGGTTCAGTATCTGATACGCCACCTGCTGCCCGGTCGTATTTGTTACTATTGCCTGACTACCCAACCAGTTAGTAGGAATCTCTATAGTCATCCGGTCAATTACTGGATTCGGATAAGCCCGCACGCTTTCATTCGGTATCTGATCAACACTGGTAACAAGTGCGGGTGGTACCAGTACTTCCCCCTCTTCTGTACTAACAATGCGGATAAATTTACCTACTTCAACTGACAGTATTAATGAATTATTATCTACCTCTATCTGATTATCTCGCAGGTCTACACCCTCGTAGTCTGCTAAGAAGAAATAATCGCCGGGGGGGATATTCGGGAAGTAAAATTTCCCTTCACCATTTGTCACTCCGTAGCCTACTATACTTTGATCTGCTGCATTAACTAGATATACTGAAATACCCGCCATAGCCGACTCTTCTAAGCGACCACCCGCTGAACCTTCGGGGATCAAACTACCGCCTACCGCTACTCCCTGCTGCGCAGTAGTATCTGGTTTAGAGATAAGGGCAATAGATGATATAGTATTTTGATTCACCTCAAGGATATTTGCTTGAGCTAGAGTTAATCGTCCACCCAGATACGTTGGCAAATGCGTTGCATCGGTGGGAGTTAGTAGTATACTGTAGAATCCACCGGCTACGTTAGAGAACACCCCGCTACCGGAGACTAGTGGCTTCTCCTGCACCGTAGAAAAACTACTACCTGAAGCCTTATGTAGACTAGCTGTTACTGAAGGTGCATTATCTGTAGAAGTGATCTGTACCCTAACTGAATATTCTAGTGTGGAATCAACCGGAGGTTCAACCGCAGGAGGTATAGTATCTGAAGTAAAAACCAGGAACGACTGACTTACCGGGAAAGCAGGTTGATAAAGCTCATTTCCAGCTTGCGTAGCCGTTACCGTAACAGTTCCAGTATCTAATAGTAATAGTATGTTGCCATTCAGTTCGGCCAAACCATCAATAATAAAATCAATAGGAAGCCCTGAACTAGCTGAAATTGCTAATTCTACCGAATCCGCAAGAGCAATATCTTGATCGTTAATTGCAGTAAATGCAATCGTCTGACTACCCTGATTGATCGTAAACTGACGAGTGATCGGCGTAGCTGCTTCGTGAAAGTCATCGCCAGGTTGAGTCGCCCGAACTGTTACCTGACCAATACCTAAAGTAGTTACGACGTCACCTTGAATATCCACTAAACTATCGCCCTCTATTACCTCAAACAAAACCGGAAGTCCTGAACTAGCAGATGCATTGAGCACAAATGGGACTGTTCCGAAGTTTACATCAGCTACCGGAGTAAAGATCAGGCTATTGGGTTTTGCCTGTACGTTTACCGTCATCGGGTTACTTACCAGTGTGAGATTAGGTGCCGCCAGGTTGGTTACTTCACAGATATACTCGCCATCATCGCTAATAATGATAGTATCCATCACGTACTCACCTACGGTAGTTGTATCAACGGCTACCCCATCACGGTACCAAACGTACTGATTATCAGCCAGCGAGGCATATATACCTAACGATAAAGTGTAGCTATCACCTACATTACGAAAGGTATTCAAAGTAGAACCTACCTTGGCTTGAGGAGCGTAGGTAAGACTAGGTAATGAATCTACTACTAGCAGCAAATCCTCAAAGGTAAATTCATTGTCTGCTATATCAATGTTTCCTGGTGTATAGGAAATACTGTTTGCAATATCACTCAGTTGATTTCCATTAACTAGGAAAGAGTCCGTAGGTTCCGAAAAGTTGCTGATCCAAGCGCCCAATGTTCCGGTTAGTGTATTATCTTGTAGATCAGCGTATTCTAGTCCGGTAAGGTCATCCATTGATGCTGGAAAAGAGCCAGATAAGTCATTGTTACTCAATTCTAAGCGGACTACCCGATTATCGGTTATGGTTACGCCCTGCCAAGTATTGATCTCGTCAGTTAGCCAGTTAGCATTATCGATCCAATTATGGCCATCAGTAGCATTATAAAAATCCACCAAAGCTAATGAGTCAATCACCAGCGGATCTTGAGGAGTAGCAAATATCAGTGTATCGGAGAAGGAGCCACTACCACAAGTGTTGTTTGCCAATATTCGGAGGTAATAAGTAGTTAGAGGAATCAGTCCAGCTACTTCTGCTCTGGTTGAGTCTAGTACAGTGGTACTCACAATGCTACCGAATAGATTATCGGTGGCTACTTCTACCGAATAGGTGTCAGCGTTTATGATACTTTCCCAAGCTACGGTTACTTGATTATGCTCTACCAACAGCAAGGTATCTACCGGAGCCGAAGGTAAACTATCGGTTGTAAAAGTACCTGCGATCGAAGTACTACCTGCACCACAACTATTGTTAGGGGTAACGCGGTAAAAATATTGTGTGGACGTTGTCAGACCGCTTACAGTGTAATCAAAAAGAGCGACCGTTTGTAAATCATCAATACTTACGAAAGTTGGATCATCATCAATCTCAACTAGATAATCATCAGCGTCTAATACAGGATTCCAACTGATGTCGACCCCGTTGCAGGTAATATTGGAAGCTGTTAAATTTACTGGTGCTGGTGGGACATCGTTGGTCTGATAGGTTCCGGTACTGGCTGGCCCTGCTCCGCAAACATTCTGAGGAGTAACCCGGTATTCGTACACCATTCCCTGATCAAGACTGGCTAGCGTCAGCGAAGTAGACGGAATTGACTGGGAAATATCCTTCGTGACAAAACCATCGTTGGAAACTTCTAATAAGTAGCTGGAAGCGTAAGTCACTGTATTCCAACTTACTTTAAATCCACTGCAAGTGGGGTTTGAGGCAGTAAGATTAGTAACTGCTCCCGGAATACCGAGCACCTCTACCGAGATAGTATCTGAATTAAATGAGGTGCCGCAACTGGTAACTACTCGTACTTGATAATAATACGTTTGAGTAGCTGTAAGTCCAGTTACATCTAAAAAGGTATCACTCGTAGAAGCAGCATTATAACCTGAGACCATTGCCGAGAAAAACTCATCCTCGGCCACATCTATTTCGTAACTAGTTGCTCCGAATACTGGGTTCCAGCTAGCGGTGAAGGCATCGCAGGTAATGTTAGCCGCCGGTTGAGCAACAGCTTCACCATTGTCTATTACCTCTACATCGAGGGTAGATGAATCGGGGCAAATGCCACCAGTAGTGTACGTTACTGTATGATTGCCGGGCGTGCTACTTGATAGGTCAATCTCCCCGGTACTACCGTTGATTACCAGTCCGG